>DAOVGO010000100.1 GCA_030672345.1 Methanosarcinales archaeon
CATTACTACCACCAGGGACCCGTGTTCAACTCGCCGCCCGGACCGTGGGACGAGAACGAAACTGCGAATCTCAAGGACAAGGGTGCCGTGAAAGGCACAGACGTGAGAGACCTGTGCGATCTGGTCGGAGGCATGTCAGCCGAAGATGAGATAAAAATAAGAGCATCTGACGGATTTTACAGGTGGTTCGGCTATGAGAATGTCTATGATCCACCATCCCGGCAGGGACCGATGGTTCTCTGCTGGTACAAGGAGGGAAATTGCGTTCCTGAGTATGAGGGTGGAATGCAGATCGTATTCTTCGCAGATGACAACGTCTTTGGCAACCGGGACATGTATGAATCGCTTGCTCTCGAGTACCGGTACAATTACAGCGGTGTATATCCTTCCACAAACGGATTGTCTGTGAGATACGTCTCCGAGATAGCAGTGTACAGCACGGTGGAACCGCCGGAATTAAGTTCAATCGAAGTTTCGCCAGCCAGCCCGACACTGGATATCAGTTACGAACAACGGTTTACGGCAACCGGATATGACCAATACGACGATGAGATGCCGGACATCATCTTTACGTGGACAAGCAGCAATGAAACCGTCGGAACGATCGATGATACCGGGCTCTTCGCGGCACTAACTGCTGGAATGACCACGATAACGGCAACAAACGGAACAGTGGAAGGCGTGGCGGGTGTGACGGTATCCGGTTCGGAACCGGCGCCAACTCCATCTCCAAGCCCAACACCAACTCCCTCTTCGGTCTTAACCACGATCGCCGTGTCGCCATCAGCAGTAACACTGGATGTCGATGAGACACAACGGTTCACGGCAACCGCTTATGATCAAGATCATTATGACCTGCCGGATATTGATTTTGAGTGGATAAGCAGCAATGAAACCGCCGGAATGATCGATGATACCGGAGTCTTCACTGCACTTGCTGCCGGAAAGACAACGTTAACAGCAGAGAATGGAACCGTGACCGGGACGGCAGATGTAACGGTATCCTGTCCGGAACCGGTGCCAACACCTGCGCCAGATGAAATGCCCCATGAGAACGTGACGCTCACCCCCACCTCGCCCACCTCGCCCCCGCCATCCGCGACACCACCAGCGCCAAAAGCAACGCCAGAATCATCAGGATTCAAATCACCCGGATCCCGAGCTCTATTCACAATCATCGGGCTGCTGGCAGTAGCCCACGTGATCAAACGAAGGAAGGTATAATATGAAACCGGAGATTTCCCTGATGATTCTGCTGCTTCTGCTATCTCTGTGTGCAACGTCCCATGCAGCCGGGCAGACGACATCGGTCCATCTGGTGAAACAGGCAGAGGACGGTTCGGTCATGAACGAGACAACGGTAACGTACGAATGGATGGAGGAGAATCTGCCAGTCTATGGAGATGGGATCGTGCATTACTACCATCAGGGACCGGTCTTTGAGGGAGATAAATGGGACCTGAATGAAACGACGAACTTTAAGGACAAGGGTGCGGTAAAGGGAACGGATATCAGAGACCTCTGCGACCTCGTTGGCGGTGCATCACAGGGCGACGATGTCATGATCCATGCCTCGGACGGCTACCACGTGGAGTTCAGCTATACAAATGTCTATGACCCACAACAGAGGCAGGGACCGATCGTTCTCTGCTGGTACGAGGGCGAGGCAGGATATCCGCCCGACTATTTCGCGGGTATGTGCCTCGTCTTCTTTGCTGATGACTGCATCTTCGGGAACTGGGACATGCATGAATGCTTGCCCGTGAAGAGTCAGCACTTCTTTGGAGATCTCAGCCCATCAACGAACGGACTCTCGGTAAAATGGGTTGATGAGATACGGATATATGCGGGCGGATATACCGGCGATGCAGGGGGTCCGGCAAAATCAATGCCCACGTCCGCGTCCGCAGTCACGTCCGCACCAGAATCGAGCCAGGTGCCCGGTTTCGGTGTCGTGTCTGCAACCATCGGATTGCTGCTGGCTGTCTGCATCTCAAGGAGAAGGCGATGAACAAAGAGAAGCGCGTTTCAGTTTTACCCATTCTTGCCATCGTGGCTGTGTGCATCGGTGTTGCCATCGCTGCAACTGCGTGTATAGAGTGTCCGCAGCCTTCCGGAGCCGCAGAGGAGCGAATCGACTGGAACCTGACATTGATCGGCGATGAAGAGAAGGTGCTCTCACTTGATGAGATTGTGGCAATGCCTTCGTACGAAGGAGATGGCGGATTTTTTACGACCGTTGGCAGCGTAAACGGACCGTTTAAATGCAAAGGCACCCCCCTAAAAGAACTGTGCAACCTCGTTGGCGGAATCAACGCCTCGGATACGGTCCGGGTGTATGCATCCGACGGATACATGATGGTCTTCACTTACGATCAGGTCAGGGGCGATTTTATCACGTATGATCCGGAGCTCAGGGAGGTGCCGCACCCGGAATTGGAGGTGATACTGATGTATGAGCAGGACGGGGCTCCGCTCTCGGAGTATGACGGTAGACCACTCAGGATCGCCATCGTTTCGAAGGATAAACTCCTGACCGAGGGGCATTACTGGATTAAATGGGTGGATAAGATAGAGATCTGGAAATGAAAGCGATACAGATTTTGGTTCTCGTGGTAATTGCTGCTGTGATCGTTGCGGCTGCATATCTATCTTGCGAGCAGGAGAAAACGCGATTGAAGGTCGTGTATGCGGGAAGTTTGATTGTGCCATTTGGAGAGATCGAGAAAGAGTTCGAGAGCACGCATCCGGACGTGGATCTGCAGATGGAAGGGCACGGGAGCATTCAGGCGATCAGACATGTGACCGATCTGCATGACGCGGTGGATGTGGTTGTGGTTGCAGACGAAACCCTCATTCCTGACATGATGTATGACGCCCACGCGGACTGGTACGTCCGATTTGCGACAAACCGGATGGTCATCGCATACACCGGCAGGAGCAGGTACGCCGATGAGATCAACGACTCAAACTGGTATCGGATTCTCGCACGACCGGATGTTACGTTCGGGTTCTCAAATCCCATGTTCGATGCCTGCGGATACCGAACCCTGATGGTAACCCAGCTTGCCGAATGGCACTACGATGACCAGACGATCTTTGACGAGATTATCGGGTGCAACTTTGACCCCCCTATCTCTGTTGAGTCGGAAGGGGATGTATCAGTCGTCGTTGTGCCCGAGATACTTGAGCCGCGAACCGAAAAGATCGTCATCAGGGGTGGAAGTGTGCAGTTGCTGGCGTTGCTCGATCTTGGCGAGATCGACTACGCCTTCCTGTACAAAAGTGTTGCAGATCAGCACGGACTCCGGTTTCTGGAGTTGCCCGCAGAGATCGATCTGGGTTCGCCCGAATATGCGGACATCTACAAGAAAGTTGTGATCCGGCTTGGATTTCAGCGTTTCGGATCCGTGGGGATGGATCGAGAGGGTAAACCGATCTTTTATGGGATAACAATCCCTAAGAATGCACCACATCCGGGACTTGCTGTTGAGTTCGTGGAATTTGTGATAAGCGAGGAGGGGTTTGGCGTACTTTGGGATACGGAGCAGCCCACGGTCCCGCCTGTGGCAGATAATCCGGATAAGATGCCTGATGAACTCGGGGGTTGCGTGGTTGCGAAGAAAATGGAGGTAACAGACGCATAGCTGGACCCCCGGTCTCGTGTCGGCTGCAACAGAATCGAACATCTAAAAAACATCATGATTTCGATTCGAATACCAGCGCCCAGGTAGCCCGTTCATGAGCATCGAAAGATTGTTATACTGGTAATCCGAAACCATCAGACGTGATCCACCATGAAAGAGATCAGCACCTCATCAGGACTCGGCGGCATATTAAACGCCTTTCGGGATATCACCAAGGAGTCGGAGCGAATAACGTTTATCGGAACGCCCGGATTCTGCACTCCGTTTGCCGAATTACTCGCATTTCCGATCAGGAAAGACAACAAGGAGCTGGCTTATATCGCCAACCTCGATTTTGATGGTGCAAAGAAGATCGTGCACACCAGTCACGGCATGCAGCTGGCTGAAGAAACGGATGCCACCGCAGATACCGCAGTGATTCTCGGCGGTCTTGCGATGCCAAAGATCAGTGTTGATGTTCATGCCCTGCAATCGATGATAGACCGAATTCTCAGCGGAAATGGAGATAAACTGCTCATCGGCGTCTGTTTCATGAACATCTTTGAGCAAGCGAAATGGTATGATGTCATCGACTTCGATTACGTGATTGATACCCATACAAACAGTAGTGTTTTGAAAAAGTGATTCATCATGAAGGAATTTATTATTAGCGGAACGTTTAAGGCTGGATCGAAATGGGAACGGTTTACCAAGATCGTCAGCAGCCAGAACGAGAAGAATGCGCTCGAAAAGGTTCATTCGCTCATCGGAAGTGAGCACGGGCTGAAGCGGAATTTTGTCAGGATAACAGGTGCTGAGGAGATGGAATATGACTGAACAACTCACCGACGAGGACATGCAGAGATTGGTGGCTCAGCATGATGCCTACCAGGCGCGGGCTGAGGCGGTTGCCGCACAGATCGAGGCGATCCAGATATCCATCTTCGAGTGCGAACACGCCTCGAATACGGTCGATGCGCTCAAGGATGCGGAAGGTGCCGAGGCGTTCGTACCCATCGGCGCAGGATCGTTCATACATGCTAAAATCGCAAAATCCGACCGTGCAATCATCAATCTCGGTGCAGGCGTGGCTGCAGAGATGTCCGCAGATGCTGCAAGAGATTGTCTGATCGATCGGAAGGAAAAACTCACAAAAATCCTTGAAGAGATGAACCATACGTTGGAAGATCTGGCAAAAAGGGTTCAGGCGATCCAGATCGAGGCGAATAAACAGATGCAAGCAAGACAGGCGGATCAGGCGTATATCTGATGTTCAAAAAACTCAAGGAAAAACTGGGGTCGTTCAAGAAGTCAATTGGTGAAACGATTGATCAGAAAGCCGGAATCGCCAAAAAAGCGAAAGTTCTTGTTCTTGAGCGGGAAATAGTCCTCAACGAAGGAGATCTTGAGAAATCACTCGACGATCTCGAGATCGCACTGCTTGAGAGTGATGTTGCGTTCCCGGTTGCCGAAAGCATCATCGGTGCCATCAAACACGAGTTGATCGGCGCCCACAAGAAGATCGGGGCAAATACCGGAGATATCGTTGAGACCGCGCTTAGAAACGCCCTGCTTTCGGTGATGTCAAAGGAGATGTTCGATTTCGACGAGTTCATCGCAAACGCGCCAAAGCCGGTAAACATCGTGTTTACCGGGGTCAACGGCACCGGAAAAACGACTACGATTGCAAAAGTCGCATCAAGACTGAAGGAAAACGGGTATTCTGTCGTGGTTGCATCCGGAGATACATTCAGGGCTGGGGCGACCGAGCAGATAGAGAAACACGCAGAAAGAATCGGTGTAAAACTGATCAAACACCAGTATGGTGGCGATCCAGCCGCAGTGATCTACGATGCGGTGCAGCATGCCACAGCACAGCACCGTGACGTGGTGCTCGCAGACACCGCAGGGAGGATGCACACGAACGTCAACCTGATGGATCAACTCGAGAAGATCTGCCGTGTAACGCCCCCCGACCTCGTGATCTTTGTTGACGAGGCTGTTGCCGGCAACGACGCAGTGGAGCGGGCGCGTGAGTTCAATGAGACCGTGCCGATATCAGGCAGCATCCTGACAAAGGTCGATATGGACACAAGAGGCGGCGCAGCAATCTCGATTGCGCACGTCACTGGCAAGCCTGTGTTATTTCTGGGCACCGGGCAGAAGTATGGCGATCTCATGAAGTTTGATGCAAAGTGGTACGTGGATCAGTTGTTTTGAGTGATGGTATTATATGTGTTATGTCGAAGTTTGGGTGAGCAGGTGGCGGAGAGTGCCCTTCTGTAATTCGCGGGGACAATCGCTTAAATCCGCAACCGATCTTTCAGATCAGTCTTGCCCCCCCAAAATCGATTCTACTTCTTCCCACGCTGCCAAACTCGGAAAGCACCGACTCGATCGTGTCGATATCGCCGCATGCATCGCCTGCGCCACGCCGGTCAGAGAGATCGATTGCAAAGACCGCATCGCCGAGCATCGCCTGACTCGCCATGCCGCCTGCCGCCTCGACCGCCTGCACTGCATCAGACACAGCATCGCTCATCAGCCCGGTTTCAACGGCGAACCGCTTCGACTGCTGCATAAAATTCTCAAACGTCGGTTTCTTCAATAATTCGCGCAACGAATCCCTCCCGACCGGATTAATCCGGTTAGCGGTGCTTTTGTCTTCGAGCAGTTCCTTTGTCGAGATCTTATCAAAGACAACCCAGAATACGTCCTTTTCATCCGTATATATCCGGTCGAGCCGCGCTGATGCGCCTGCCGTGCATCTGATGACGATGCCCCCGAGCGACTGCGCCACAACATCGCCAAGTCCGGTTCCATTCTCGACTTCTGCGATGTGAGCGACCCGGGTCAGTTGACTGGCTGTCAAGTTGAGCGACAGAGCGCGATTGAGCGCAATCGCCGCGCCGAGTGCATACGCGCCGCTCGCGCCGAAGCCGGCGCCAATTGGAATATCGGATCTGCTCCGGACCAGGCACGAGCGCGAGGTCAGTCTCGCGACCACGGACTGCACGACAGGGACGTCACATGACATAATGTCAGGACCGGGCGCGATGGCGCTGGTGATGACCCCTGATCTCAGTGTCACCCCACAACCGAGCGAGCCCATCAGAGCCGGGTTCTCGTGCTCACAGATCACAAAGAAACCTGTGATGTGGGCGGGTGCAAACGTGCTTGCAGATCCGGGATTGTGCATAGACATGATCTTTTATGCAAGTATGCATGAATCGAGAGCATAAGGCTTCTTGTCGCCCTGCCGGTTGGATTTGCGCTGCACCCGTATATGCCACGCGATTCGGGCGAGCAATTGTTGTTCATCCGAGTTATCCGGCGCGCGGGTGTATTTCAACGAAATAATCACTTAAAACAATCGACCAAAAAGTTTATATTAAATATGGACTATATGATTTACCGGTATGACACTCCTCATTCAAAGCAAACGGGAGACGACAAAGTTCCAGATTCTCGTGGAGATTGCCGCGCACCAGCCGAATGTACGCCAGAGCGAGATCGCGCACACGCTCGGGGTTACGCCGCAGGCAGTCTCTGAATACCTCAAGGAACTGGTGAATCAGGGTTTTGTGTACAGCGACGGGCGTGTCAGGTACAAGGTGACTGCGAAAGGGATCGAATGGGTAACCGAGAACGCGCTTGCGCTCAAGCGGTATACCGGGTTCATACTTGATGAGGTTGTCAGCCAGGTTGCGGTCTGGACTGCGATCGCAGATGAACCGTTGCAGGCAGGCACCAGTGTCTTTCTGTATATGCGCGACGGACTGCTGTATGCATCCACGACGCACGAAGCGAGCGCAACAGGCGATGTCATCGCGGATGTGCCGAAAGGAAAGGATGTGGGCGTTGCCAATATGAAGGGGATCATCGAGCTTCCGGCTGTGAAAATCACGATCGGGAAGGTGCCAAAGGTCCATCGCGGGGGTTCTGCTGCCGTCAATTACCCGCTGCTCAAAAAACTTGTAAAGGGCAGTAGTTTGATCGTTGCGGTTGGGGTGGAGGCGTTAATATCTCTTAAAAACATTGGAATCGATGCAGACGTCATGTTCGGCGCAAAGGAGGCGGTGATTGAATCTGCGTGGCATGGCATGTCGCCTTTTGTGGTTTCAGTGGACGATGAACTGCCTTCGCTGCTCAGACGGCTGGATGCCGAGGGCTTGGAATACGAGTTGCACGAACTGAAGATGAGTTAAAGTGCACATAGCCTCACCTCCTGTGTCCGAACGGACAGAACCCGTTAAAGGGGCAGATCCCACTGAACGGACAGAAACCAGGTCGGTTCTTATCTCTCCCAAATATTATTGCTCCGATCATGAGAGCGCCCGCGGTGATCACAATGATCCGGATCCACGGTACATCGAACCAGAGCATACCGTTCACCTCCAGTAACCTGACGACACCTGCAATCACCAGCATACCCGCTGTGAATACCGGAAATCCGAATTTTTCAGACATGATCTGGTAGTTGTGCACTTCTCCAGCTTCGGGATGTAAGTACTAACAGTTTTGCGCCGTCCCGACCACACCCGATTATTGTAATACGCAGCCCCCTGGTGAGGGGGTACTGCGCGCCCACGCGAACGGACTTTTAATAATGGTCGTGGTAGTTATGACATAATGCTAATTCCTTATATACCTATCGGTTGGGAGGATTATGCATAATTACGCGCATACACGAGGTGGGTGGGACTTTAGGTCTGCTCGAGTGAATCGGCAGGATGTCATTACAGAGATATTGGTGCTTATACACAAGCACTGATCCCCGGGCGGGACGTAAGTGGAATGGAGTAACTCTCTATTTTATCGCGAAATTAGGTCGACGTCCCCACCTCTTTCACCAGATCGCCCCCTCCTGCTGCCTCAAGTGCATCTCCGACCCGGTGTGCGTGCATGGCATATCCATCCACCGGAATCGTCTCGTCCACCCGCACGTACCGCCTGCCATCCATCGAGAGCACCTCAGCCCGCACCCGGACCTCATCGACCGCATCAGCATCACCGGCATCAGCAGCCATCTCTGCAAACGCTCCGATCGGTACGCTGCACCCGCCGCCAAGAACCCCGATGACGATCCGTTCGATCTCGGTCTCGATCCTTGTCTGGCGGTGGTCGAGTGTGCGCACCGCATCTTCTGCCTCTGAATCCCGAAGCGTCACGACCGCAATCGTGCCCTGATTGGCTGACGGAATAAACCGATCAGGGTCGAGCCGTTCGAATCCGATGTCCCACCCCAGCCTGACAAGCCCGGCTTCTGCCAGCATAATCCCGTCGTAGACGCCGTCGCGCAATTTCCTCATGCGGGTGTTGATGTTGCCACGCAGGTCGGCGATCGCAAGATCGCTGCGGAATCGTTTCATCTGGGCTATGCGGCGCATCGAGGATGTGCCGATGACTGCGCCGGCGGGCATGTCAGCAAGGCGCGTACCGTCTCGCGTGATCAGCACATCACAGGGCGGATCACGCTTGAGGATCGCTGCTGTCACCAGTTTTTCGGGGCGGATCGTGGGAATGTCTTTCATTGAGTGGACCGCGATGTCGATGTCGCCAGCAAGCGAGTGTTCATCGATCTCGCGCACGAATACGCCGATACCCGGCAGTTTGTGCAGCGGATGGTCTGTGATCACATCGCCGGACGTACTGATGATGCGAATCTCTGTCTCGATGCCGGCACTGCGCAGACGCATGGCAACGATCTCTGCCTGCGCAAGCGCAAGCATGCTTCCGCGTGTTCCAATGATCATCATAAATAACATCTGTTGCCTGCTATTGTGCATAAATGTTGTTCGCAAACCTCCCAAAACGCTCCGGAACTCCGGGAAGAATAACTCTCACTTTTTTTCTCCACACCAATTTTCATATCAGCAATTTTAATTAAAAAATATGTATTTTTTCTATTGATCTATACATATTACAATAAAAGATTAAAATTTTATATTAAAATTTTACCGATTATTCATATCGTAATATTCATTTTATAGTTAATATAAAAACATTTTCTATCAAAATACCACCCCAGAATTGTACAACCCCACGTAACAAAAACCATACGCAGAGATGACAGCCCCTACTGCCATCGATTTTGCGCCAGAGGTATGCGGATCCGACCTTATGTTATACGTTTAGGGGGTATGTTGTCGGTAGGAACGTGTGTATTCCTATAGTCTATGGAATGATCGAGGTGGCTCGATTATTTTTGCATGGACAAATATAAAAATATTTTTGATCAAAATGGTGTTGACATCAGATATTTTAAATGTTTTGTAAAAAATGTTATACTATAACTTAATCATAAATTATTTAATTTATTGATCAGAGCAGTTTAATTTTAAATATAGAAAATTTAATGATTGGTATATATTAATGATAAGTTAAATCAGAAAGTGAGAGTTGAGAAGTAAGGGTGGAGGTTGAGAATCGGGGCGTGTCCGGATCAGTAGTTGGTGTGATATAATCTGAAATTTATACTGAAGGTCGCATGCATAACAAACCGGAATGTAATACTGCGCTAAAGCGGATGTTGCGCGTCACTCGGCTCCGGACGAATCCGCCGCCGCCCTTGCAGCCCCTGTTTTGATCTCAGATCCGCCCGGCGGCAGAAATCTGGCGATCTGGTCAGGCGATGCAACAACCTTGATGGACCGCCCAAACGACTCCGAATATATCCGGTAGATCTTCTTTGCAAGATCGTTCTGGTTGAACCGCCCGGGCGCAATCTCGATCACAGATCCTGCATGTTTCTTCACAGCAGACACAGGACCGCCGATAAGCTCCATTTTATCTGTTATCCCGATTGCGATGCCGATCGAAACGTTTCTGAGATAATTCCGCTTACCTCTGATGATGAATGCACCTTTTGCAACGAACTCGCCGTGTTCAGGCGTTTTCGATACCTGATCAGGATGCACCCAGTAGCAATCGCCGGTATACTGCCCGCTCTTCCAGATACTCGAATACGAGATCGCAAACTGCGCCGCCTCTGCGATCGTCTGCTCTGGCACCTGCCCCTCACCCTCGGCTTTGATGATCGTTACTGGCGCGCCGGGCGTCTGCGTATGCACAAAAATATCCCTCTTTTCGAGGTATTTCTTGACAATCTCCTCGTTGCTCGTAGCATCCCGCCCACCAACCACAAGAAGACCGTCTGATGACACGAACCATCTGAACTGGTGATACCAGCGCGGTTTCGGACGCTTGAGTGCTGACACTTTTATCTTTGACTCTCTTGCGGTTTTTGCTTCTTTAGCCTCTTTTTCCATCAGTTCGCGGGTGTGTTCAAGCGCACGCCTGGCACCACCCAGTTTTGAGCCGATTTTCTTGGATTTATCATAATAGGCTTGTGCATTCTGCGGGACGGTCTTTTCGATGCTGAGCGAGACCTCCATCCCGTCCAGTTCGATCGTAAGCGTCTTTTTGCGCGGATCGATCTGTTTTATCATCTGTGCGGTGGGATGGTCCGCCTGCTTCACGATCGTTATGATCTCGTCCCATCCGCGCCCGTTTGCAAGCGCTGACCGGATTGCAGCAAGCGTTTCATCGATCAACTGGTAATGCGCATAAATCGTCTCGCCTTTCGCCTCTAAATCGGATTTTTTTCTCTCAAATTTCAGAATCGCATTTTCCTGCTGGGATAATCTGTGTTCAAGAGGACTCTTCTTTATTTCCGGTCCTTCTGATGGCTTTTTCTGCTGCTCTACCAGCGCACCAAAAAACTCATCGAGTGCCTCATTGAACGTATCAAAGTATCGTTTTTCGTAATCGGCATATCTGGAAATTTCAAACGGAAGAACATCGATCTTCATTTCATCTCTGTATGCGATATGCGGCTTCAGATCATGTATCTGCCCGAACACTTCAGTGATTCCTCTGTGCACCGCCAGAGCCATCTCATCTGACAAACCGGAACAATCGAGGTTTTTATCGACTCCTGATACCGAACAGACCTCCTCGGCGATGATGCCACCCATATTCAGATTTGTTGCAAGCGTCTTCACAAGATTGACGCCCGATCCTGAAAAGAGAGCTGACAGTTCAGCAGGTGTGATTTTAACCGGATTCAATTGCATATCTGGCAACTTATATATCTCTCCGCTCCTGATTCTGCGCCCGCGAAAGGTCACCGGATGCAGCGGGAGAATGATTCTCTGCTCATGATTTGTTAGTATCACGTTACCGGGTGGGAATAACTCGATGATAAGGCTGTTTGCGACTTCACCACGCATCGTCCTGATCTCGATGATCCTGTCGAACTCATACTGCTCGATCGAGACGATTCTGCCGTGAGAAAGGTATTTCCGGAGCGTCATCGCAAACGTCGGCGGGAGCCTTGGGCTTGGCTGCGGATGTGATGTCAGGTGCATGTCTACACCCGGATCGATCACGAGGTCGCACCTTCCCTCGCCAAACGTGTACAGATTCAACCGGATCTGCTCGGTCCCGTTATCTGATTTGTATATCTTCTCGATGCGCGCGCCTGCCAGATGCTGCAGTTCAGGGACCATCGCCGCAACATCGATGCTTGTCATCTCGCGTTTCATATCAGGCACTCCTGCCAATCGCAAGCCATTCACAAGTCTCCTGATGTCACCTGACTTCGAGGCTGAAGTCCAGCCATCGCGCAGAATGCGTGATCATCCCCATCGAGATCACGTTCACGCCGGTTTCTGCATACATAGTGAGGTTATCCATCGATATGCCGCCGGATGCTTCGAGTATCACAGAATCACGCAGCCCTTTCTCATTTAGCATCGATATAGCCTCTGTGATCGATCCGACATCCATATTATCGAACATAATCACGTCAGCACCAAGTTTCGCAGCGCGCACGGCATCATCTATGCTTTCCACCTCGATTTCGATCTTTTTCATGAAACCTGCCTTCTTTGCAACTCTGTATGCCGCATCCATGCCGTAAATCCTGATGTGGTTGTCCTTGATCATGATTGCATCGGTGAGGTTGAACCGGTGCGGATCGCCGCCGCCTAACATCACCGCCTTCTTTTCAAACCTCCGAAATCCGGGCGTCGTCTTTCTGGTGCAGGCAATCCGTGCGCCGGTGTGTTTCACCATCTCCGCGCACGCATGGGTCAGCGTCGCTATTCCGCCCATCCTGCCAAGGATGTTCAAGGCTACACGCTCGCTTTGCAGGATCGCGCGCGAGCTCCCCTCAAGGTCGATGACAACATCGCCGCCAGCGATCTCATCGCCGTCTTCACGTTTGCACGAAGACGAAACCCCGCGATGATTAAAAATCCGGACCGTTTCTTCGAGTCCTGCAAGTATCCCATCTTCTTTTGCAATAATTCTTGCTCTGATCACTTCATCCGGAAGTGAATCATGAAAAACATCAAAATCTCCGGTATCTTCCCTTAAAAAATGCTCGATTTCAGGTACGATCATCAGACTAAGCCCAGATTATTTAGCTGCTCCCACACCATTATCTTAGCGGTCTCACAGTCTTTCTGGCTCTTTGCACCAGTGATCACCAGTTTTCCAGAACGGAATATCAGAACAACAACCTTAGGATCCTTTATTCGGTACACAAGCCCGGGAAACACCTCTGGCTCATATTCGATGTTCTCGAATCCCAGACCGATCGCGATCGCGTCCAGATCAAGCTCGGTACCGAGCGTTGCCCCAGCCACGATATTCTGGACGATGTAGGACGGGTTATCGATTGTGTATCCAAGACCTCTGAGATCTTCCGAAAGGATTTTCACTGCTGTGTCCACATCTTCTATGCTTTTCGCGCCGGTGCAGTTCGCTTTACCGGATCCAAAGACCAGAAATGCGGTTTTCGGGTTTTTTATCCGGTACACGAGCCCGGGGAACTTGTCCTTATCGTATTCGGCGTTCTCAAGGTGCGAGGATATGTGCTTGAGATCAAAGTTGTCAGAGAGTGCCATCGATGCGACGATGTTTTCTATCTTGATGTTGGGATCGATCATGGTTTGCACGTTGGGTTTATATACATTAAATATATCGGTTGTGCGGGAAGGGAACTGTCAACCCGAACGTCGGTGCTCGAAATCGAAATCCTGATGTTTCCAGATCTTCAAATCCGCTTGCGCCCGACACGGGACACGGGATCGGTAACAAATTCAAACAACTCCGGAACAATTGCCAGCCCAAAGTGGCGCGACAGCCCCAGGTCGGGGGTGCTATAATATGCGATCACGATCAAGTAGATTGATAACATGCACCGTGGAGCAAGGGCGGACAATAATTTCGAATCGATGCGTGCCCGGTTGGTCGACAGCCTGCGAAGGCGGATCGGCATCGAGTATATCAGCGAGCAGGTGTTGCAGGCGATGATGATGGTGCCCAGACATCTCTTCGTGCGGGAGAGCGATATGGCTTATGCTTACGATGATTACCCGCTCTCGATCGGGCACGGACAGACGATCTCAGCCCCGCATATGGTCGCAATCATGTGCACGTTGCTCGATGTCAGGGAAGGGATGAACGTCCTTGAGATCGGGGCTGGTTCCGGATACCATTCGGCAGTGCTTGCAGAACTCGTGGGCTCGGAGGGCACGGTTTATTCCATAGAAAGGATCCCTGAACTGATCGAATTTGCACGGTGCAATCTGTTGGATGCCGGATATCAGAACGTCATCGTCACCACAGGAGATGGCACGCTCGGACTGCCTGAATATGCGCCGTATGACCGCATCACGGTAGCCTGCGCTGCTCCAGCCATTCCGCCGCCGCTCGTCGAACAGTTGAAGCGGGGCGGCAAGATGGTGATTCCGATCGGGGAATTCATGCAGGAGCTGTATCTGGTTCATAAAAACGATGTGGTATCGAAGGAAAAGAGCGGAGGGGTGGTGTTTGTGCCTCTGATTGGCGAATATGGTTTTTGAGGAGTGAAAAACAAGGACGCAAGATCCCTCAAATCCGGATGCCGCTTAAGTTTCACAGACGCTGCAATCGTAGATGTTGCCTCGCCAGAGCGGCATGGCTGCCCTGATCGCCATGCCTCTTCCGCAACACACAAGTAGTAGATGCCCGATCAATATGTCATGGTTGCGCGCGACACGCAGAGAATCATCATCGTGATCTGCCTGGTGGCGGTCATCGCGATCGCGATCACCGCATTCGCCAACCATCCCAACCGTGAACCGGGTACGCAGATCGACTCCTTCCGCTTTTATGGAAATCTGAGCATAAATGAGGCTCCTGCACCCGAACATACCACGATCATCGCGAAGATCGGAAACCGGACGTGCGG
>DAOVGO010000153.1 GCA_030672345.1 Methanosarcinales archaeon
TTACTAATTCAGTAAGCGTCTGGGTCGCATGTATACATGGTTTCATCAAGCGAGATAAAAGCATCTCGCTCTTCACCCTTCTATAGCAACGTTGGTTGCTATATGCATCATAAATCACGTAGTGAAAACCACGTGGCATAATGAGTGTCTGCACTACATACGTTACGATGTTTAGAAGATAAAGGTTTCGTCACCAGAATGATGCCAATTATTTCGGAGTATCGGAATGGCATTTCCATATCTGCACAGACGGTTTTCGATCGCGGTCATGTCTTTCAACCACACGATGCAACCGGTTTCACCTGTTTCACCCGTTTTCCACTTCTTGTCGGGACGATTTTTCGTTCTCCGCCGGTAAAATCACCGTGCAATTCTTCTCCATCCTGCAGATGGTCGAGAACCAGTGCCAGCGCAGCCACCTCGGAATGGGGCTGGTTGCCGACCGCGACATTCAGATCGGCGAGGTTATAGAGGCTCGCGGGCACCTTCTCCGCGCCGACGATGATCAGGAGGTCGCGGTTCGCAATCTCGCCAATCGCGTCAGGCAGATTCAAGCCATACATTGTGAGATGCACGACCATGCCGCCGTTTTCCTTCCATTGTTTGATTTCTTTCTTCCAGTCAACGCCGATTTTCACAAAAAAATCCCCGCCCCACCTGCGGACCACCTTGTCGATGCTCTCCTTGATCTTCGGGTCGTCTGCCGCAAGCAACATGCCATCGGCGCCGAGCGCACGCGCCGTCATGCCCACATGAGTGGTTATGCGCATATCCCGCACCGGGCGGTGCCCGATCCGCAGTACAACAATCGCCATGATAGATCATCTCCCTGATTGCCTGAAATGAGCGTCACGCCGAGGTTGGGATTCGAACCCAAGTGTTCCAAGGGAACAACGCGTCTCGAGCGCGCCGCGTTAGTCCGCTCTGCCACCTCGGCACTGGTGAGTAATGACAGTAAGATATATATTACAGCAACGGCTCTATTTAATTGATGGGGTTCTTCAGAAGGTTTTGGTGGATATATATCCTGTGCATCGTTGTTGTCCTGCCGACGCTTGCGCAGGAACAAAGCGATGGTGAGCAGTCAGGATTATCGATCGATGCTCCCGACGTGGCAACGGTCAACCAGACGATCGAGGTCGTCGTGACATCATCAGGCAACCCGGTTCCCGGCGCGATCGTCTTCTTCACGTTCCCGACTGGTGATATGCAGATCCAGCGGACGACCGATGAGAGGGGGGTTGCTGCATTCACGCCTGATGATGCGGGTAGGTTGTATGTGCTCGCACACAAGAGTGGGGTCGAGGTGGCAGAGGCGGTGATCGATGTGCGCGACGCGCCCGAATATGTGCCGCTGATCAATGAATCGGCAACACCACAGTCCACAGACCCGGATACCGGATCTCCCGGATTCGGATGCGCTGCGCCGATCATATTGCTAGTATACGCAATCCGGAAGGTCCTGAATCGCTAAAACGCCAGAGTTCGTCCTGTATCTTTCAGCTTCTACGGTGAACTGGTGCGGATATGTAAGGAATCGCGAGACCCAGTGGATCGCTTGCGCAAAGGCGCGGCGTAAAACCCCGAGCTCAACCCGACTTCTCACGTCTCACTTCTCCAGATGCCCAACGATCGCATCCGTCATCTGGCTCATGCTCGCAGTTCCGCCGAGATCGTACGTGGTCGTGCCTTCCGCAATCGTCTGCTCGGTCGCACGGATGATTGCGTCCGCCTCATCAGCCGCGCCGAGATACCTGAGCATCCATGCGCCGGCAAGGATCGTTGCGCACGGATCCACCTTGTCCATCCCTCTGTATTTCGGAGCAGAGCCGTGTGCCGGCTCAAACATCGCGTAATCGTCGCCGATGTTTGCCGAATAGACAAGACCGATGCTGCCGATCAGTCCTGCGCACTCTTCGCTTATGATATCCATAAAGAGATTCGTTGAGACGAGCACCTTGTGATTGAAGAGCTGTGGGTTCTTTACGAGTTGCTGCGCCATGTTATCGACGTGGTACTCCCAGAGTTCCACACCATCGTACTGCTCTGCCGTTGCGCGCAGTATATCCATGAATGCACCGCAGGTCATCCTGAGAATGTTGCTCTTGTGAATGCCGACGACGGTATCCCAGCCTCTCCTCTTTGCTTCCTCGAAAGCATACCTTGAGATATTCTCACATGCGCGTTTTGTGATTCTCCGGATCGCAAGGAATGTATCATCTGTTATCTCTATCTCTTTTCCGAAATACATGCCTTCTGTTGCTTCTCTGACCGCTACGAAATCGACGTCACCAAGCGGCGCAGGTGCTCCCGCGAACGTCCTGATCGGGCGCACATTCGCATAGAGATCAAATCGCTGGCGTATGCTGACAGCCACGCTCCTTGGTGCGCCCACGACTCCCGGAGTGGTCGTAGGTCCCTTGAAACATGCGTCGGTCTCGTTTAATGTGTCCCAGGTCTCCTCCGGAATCAGGGAGTCTCCGCCGTGTTCCTTCCACCATTCTTCTCCTGCATCGCACGACACGAACTCGATATCAGGGTTCACCGCATCCACAACCCGCATCATGGAGTCCACAAGTTCCGGTCCTGTGCCGTCGCCTCGAATGATTGCTGCTTTCTTCATAGTATCTATTATCAGAAGTTATATATCAGATAAATGTGTTGTGTTGATCTGGAGGTTTTTGTCATGAGCGAAACACTCAGAAAGTTGGGACTCATCGGGATCGGCGTGCTCGCCATCACCGAGGAGAAGATCAGGCAGACTGTGGATGAACTAATCGAGAAAGGAGAGATGAATCGAGAAGAGGGAAAATCCCTTGTTCAGGAACTCCTGACCGAGAAGAAGAGGCAGATGCAGGAACTCGGAGATAGGATATCAGAGGATGTGCAGAACGCGATCGATCGGTCAAAGATCGCAACGAAGGACGATATTGCACGTCTGGAAGAGAAGATTACAGGGCTTGAGAAGGCTGTTAAGGAACTGGCAGAGAAGTAAGGTGATAGTTTATGGGTCCGGAGGAGATCGCGAAGAAGGTGACGCTTAAGGACCTGCGCCCGATTGCAAAGGAGCACGGAATCAAGACGAGCTGTGTGAAGAAGATCGATATTGTGAGGCAGCTCCCGGAGGAAGTTCGAGAGTAAGGAATATAGGAGTTAGATATGGGTAGGTTGCACAGTGGCGTCGTACTCATGCTCGTGATGATAGGTATTTTCTGCGGCATGGCGAGCGCAGACACGCTTACAGTCGGTTCGTCTGGCTGCGATTACACGAAGATTCAGGATGCGGTCGATAACGCGAGCGCTGGCGATACGATCGTTGTGTACTATGGGACTTACCCCGAGAATGTAAGGATAAACAACAAGGATTTGACGATTGAAGGAGAAGATAGAGAGACTACAATTATCGATGGTTGCGGAAGCGGAGATTGTATCCGTGTAAGCAGTTCTGATGTTGGCATCAGTGGGTTTACGATTAAAAATGCTGGGGGACATGGAGTCTATGCTTATGGCTCTGACTTGAATCTTAGCAATGCTACCATCAGAGGCTGTGGAAAGAGTGCGATTTACTTCAAATACGGTAAATCGCTCACACTCCGGGACAGCATATTGGAGAACTGCAATGACGGATTATATTATTATTATACTGCCGCGACCGGGAACGCAACGATAGAGGGTAACCTGATCCGCGATACTGCGGGCAACGGATTGTGCATCAATCTCGCATCCGGAAAGAGTGTAACCATAAATGACAACATGATCATAAACAGTACTGGCCTTAATAGTGACGGAATTTACTGTGCCATAGCAGGTGATGGGGGATTGGTGACGATGAAGAACAACACCATCAAGAATAGCGGAAGCGATGGTGTTTATCTTTCAGGGGCAAAGTGTTCTACGCTGGTTAACAACACGATAGCCTCAAACAAAGGACCTGGCATCAGTTTACACTCTTCTGACAGCAATCTACTTTTCCATAATAATCTCGTAAATAATGATCCCAATGCTTACGATAGCAATCCCGCAAGCAATGACTGGTATCATCCAGTTCTTCTTGAAGGGAATTATTGGTCTGACTACACTGGTATCGATAATGGCAGTGGCGCCGAGAAGCATGACATAGTAGGCGATGGAATAGGGGATACCGACATACCGCACCCTGGTGTGAACTATGATTATTATCCGTTTGTGAACGAGAGCGGCTGGACATTGCCAAAGCTGAATATTATTCACACCCATACAGACAAAATAGCTTATGGCTTGAACAAAACTGTAACCATTTCTTGTATCGTACAAAATGACACCGAAGTTAATATTTCAGTCGATAATATAAATATGAAAATTATGAAACCAGATGGTTCGACTGAATGGATCGCACCATTCGAAGATCTGGTTGGGAATTACGATGGAGTATTTACAAATACCTCTTTATTTGGGACATACGATGTAACGGTCTACGCTTATGACAGTGAATATCGTACTGATACTGCTAAGTCGAGTTTTGACGTTCTACCAGACCATGACATTGCCGTAACCAGTATAGATGCACCCGGTTCCACAGAAGCCAACTTGACAATAATTGTCAATGTAACGATAAGCAATACGGGCCTAAACAACGAATCTAATATAACTGTTGACTTTATTGTGGACGGAATAAGCCAGAGTAATACAACTATACCTGCCCTTAAGACTAGAAGTTACACGAATGTATGTTTCCAATGGACTGCTTCAAGTGTCGATGGAAGGCACAATATGCTGATACGTGTCGAACCCGTGGTCAACGAGACCGTAGAATGCAATAACAAGCTGAGCAAAATTATTACAATAGGCGATATATGGGTACCTGATACTTATCTAACAATTCAACGAGCCGTGAATAATGCAGCTGCTGGTGACACGATAATCGTAAGAGATGGTACCTACACCGAGAATGTGGGTGTGAACAAAAGTTTAGCGATTTTAGCTGAGAATATGTCTGCTTTAACAATCGTTCAGGCTGCAAATCCGGATGACGATGTATTGGAAGTAACCGCTGATTATGTGAACATCTCAGGGTTTACGGTGACCGGGACGGATGGGGCTGGATTTTATCTATACGGCGCGGATTGCTGCAACATTTCTGACAACAATGTATCAAATAATGGCAAAGGCATCTGCATAGATTATTCGAGTAACTGTGTGCTCGCGAACAACAACGCAAGCTCAAATAGCGATATGGGACGCGAAGACGCCGATGGCTATAGCTACGGCATCTACCTTTATTCTTCAAGCAACTGTGTGCTCATAAACAACGCCGCAAACGCGAACACTGGTCAGGGTAGTCGCGGCAATGTGGTAAGCGACGAGCCCGGCGGTGACGGTTGCGGCCACGGCATCGTTCTCCATTCTTCAAGTAACTGCACGCTTATAAACAACACAGTAAACATGAACAGTGGCAGCGGGGGCCGTGGTGGCAGTGACCACGGCGTAACAGATTGTGGTACTGATGGTGGTGGTGGCTACGGCTACGGCATCGTTCTCCATTCTTCAAGTAACTGCACACTTATAAGCAATACAGCAAACATGAACAGTGGCAGTGGTGGCAATGGTGGGTACAGCAGGAGGATGATTGGTGGTGACGGTGGTGACGGCTACGGCTACGGCATTATTCTCTCTTCTTCAGGTAACTGCACACTTATAAACAACACAGCAAACACAAACCGGGGCAGCGGGGGTAGTGGTGGTAGCGGCTTTATAAGCGGCCATGGTGGTTACGGATATGGTTTCGGCATATACATAGGGTATCTGAGCAACTGCAACACCCTTTACCACAACAACCTCATCAGCAACACTATAAACGCTTATGACACCTGCACCAATCAGTGGAATTCCACAACCGCTGGCAACTACTGGAGCGACTACACCGGCAACGACTCCAACCACGACGGCATCGGCGACACCCACCACCCGATTCCCGGCGGCACCAGCGTCGATCACTTTCCACTCATGCAGCCGTGGACTGGCGACACGTCACTGAAAGGAGACCTCAACCACGATGGTATGCTCACGTCCGCGGATGTCTTGATTGCACTTGAAATCGCAGTCAGCGGAGGCTACCTGTTAGAGGCGGACATAGACGGGAGCGGCTACGTGAACGCGCTCGACGCGCTCATGATCTTGCAGGCGGCGGCTGGGGCGATAACATTATAATGGACTCGATATCAAGACCATAAATGAACTCGTCGAGAAGTAAACGTGGTTTTATGGATATCGAGGAGATCGCGAAGAAGGTGACGCTAAGTGACCTGCGCCCGATCGCAAAGGAGCACGGAATCAAGACGAGCTGTGTGAAGAAGATCGATATTGTGAAACAGTTGCCCGAGGAAGTGCTTGAGGAGCTTTTCGGGCGGGAGGAGCTCCGGGAGAGTTGTGGTATTGGAAACTAAACCGAGTCAATTCGCAGATAACCCCTCACAAATCATAAACGAAAGGTCTTCAGGCAACAATCACCCAAACACCGCCTTTTTCACCGCCTCGATGTCAGCATCCACCCAGGTCGGCTTTGCGCAGACATCGACGACCTCTGTCGGGTCCTTGAGTATATGCCCGGTGGTGACACAGACGATCCGTTCGTCAGCATCGATCAGTCCATCCGCGATCAACCTGCGCATCCCAGCGATCGATGCCGCGCTTGCCGGCTCGACACCGATTCCTTCGAGCGATGCCAGATCCCGCTGCGCAGAAATGATCTCTTCGTCTGTTACCGAGATTGCGAGCCCGCCTGATTCCCTAATCGCACGAAGAGCCTTTGCAGCGTTCACGGGATCACCGATCCTGATCGCTGTTGCGATTGTTTCGGGCTTTCGTTCCGGCTCTATCGCTTCCAGTCCGCGGTCTATAGCGTCCACAACCGGGCGTGCGCCCTCTGCCTGAATGCCCGTCATCTTCGGGATCGAATCTGTGATTCCACAACTTTTCAGTTCCTTAAAGCCCTTGTAGATCGCAGAGATGTTTCCGGCATTGCCTACCGGAAGTATGACACGATCCGGAACCTCCCACCCGAGTTCGTCCGCGATCTCGAATGCGATCGTCTTCTGCCCCTCCAGCCTGAACGGATTGATCGAATTCAAGAGATAAAACCCGTACTCGTCGCAGACCTGCCGCACGAGCTTTAACGCCTCGTCGAAGTTCCCGCGGATGTTTAAGACCTTTGCGCCATGGATCAGTGCCTGTGCGACCTTGCCGAGTGCGACCTTGCCTCCGGGAAGGAGCACCACCGCAGGAACCCCTGCCCTTGCCGCATAAGTCGCAAGCGAGGCTGAGGTGTTCCCGGTGGATGCGCACGCAACCGTCTTCATGCCGAGTTCGATCGCCTTTGAGACGCCAACAGTCATACCGCGATCCTTGAACGAGCCTGTCGGGTTCAAACCCTCGTGCTTGACAAAAATCTCGCGGGAGCGGGAGTTCGCGTCGATCTCCCGGAAAAGCCGTCCGAGCCGGTACAGTGGCGTGCCGCCCTCCTGAATCGTTACCGGCTCGATATCCACCGGAAGAAGAGCTCTGTATTTCCAGACCGATCTGCATTCACCGGATCTGTGAAAGTCGATTTCGATCGAGGGTAGGTCGTATACCACCTCAAGGAGTCCGCCGCATGACGGGCAGGTATAGATGATCTCGGTCGGGTCGTATATGGCATGGCAGTCGATGCATTGTAATTGATACGCGGGAGTCATGAACTTTTGTTCTGTCGGCGGTGGTTGTAAACTTTTTCCGAGGCGTACAAATGGGAGGACCCGGTCTTGCTCGGGCACTGGCACTATGTTCTTCCCGGGTCCAGAAAGTTTTATCAGTCATCGTTTTAATCGAAAAGATGTAAGGAGATGACCATGCAGGACGCACTTCCAAAGGAATATGATCATCATGCAGTCGAGCAGAAATGGCGGTCTGAAATCGATCAGAACATCTATCGGTTCGACTGGGAATCTGATAAACCGCAGTACATCATTGATACACCACCTCCGTATCCTACAGGGGATTTGCATATCGGAAATTCGCTCAACTGGTGTTATATCGACTTTGTGGCAAGATACAAGAGAATGCGTGGTTATAATGTGATGTTTCCGCAGGGATGGGACTGCCACGGCTTGCCAACCGAGGTCAAGGTCGAGGAGACTCATGGGATCACCAGACACCAGATCCCGAGGGCAGAGTTTCGGAAACTGTGCATGGAACTAACCTCAAAGAACATCATCAAGATGAAGGAGACCATGAGGAAGCTTGGGTTTTCCATCGACTGGAACTGCGAATACGTAACGATGGATCCGGCATATTACGGAAACACCCAGCGATCGTTTGTCCGGATGTATGCAGGCGGCATGGTCTACCAGCGTGACGGTCCTGTGAACTGGTGTCCGAGATGCGGGACAGCGATCGCATTCGCAGAGGTCGAATACGATGACCGCGATGCCACGCTGAACTACCTCTACTTCGGGGACCGGGATC
>DAOVGO010000042.1 GCA_030672345.1 Methanosarcinales archaeon
CCATGGCATGCGCCATTTCTCAACCGACCGGAAGCGATCAACAAGTATCCTTGCCCATCCATAGCTTTATGCCTATAAACCGCACCATCTCTCTTTCATGCCCCGCGTTGTCGGAATCGACCCTGGCACCATGAGTTTCGATCTCTTCGGACTGGATGGCGACAGTATCATCCTTGATGCATCGATACCAACGAAACAGATTGCATCAGACCCTGAATCGGTCATCGGTCTGCTGAAGCAGGCAGACCCTGCCCTCATCATTGGTCCCTCAGGGTATGGAATCCGGGTCAAGGGAATCGCCGAGATAACGCCGGAAGACATCTTTCTGATGTCGCTTGTCAGGGACGGCGACAAAAAATCGATACTCGGGATGCGCAGGTTCATCGAGACGCTGAAGAAGCACGATCTCCCGGTCTGTTTCATTCCGGGAGTCATACACCTGCCAACGGTTCCTCTCTTTCGGAAGATCAACAGGATCGATATGGGCACCCCTGACAAGCTCTGCTGCTGCGCGCTTGCAATCAGGGATCAGGCGCTCAGACGTGGCATCAGTTATGATCAGACATCATTCATATTACTGGAGATCGGGTTTGCGCACACCGCCGCTATCGCTGTAGACTCCGGGAAGGTCGTGGACGGCATCGGCGGAACCAGCGGCGGCATCGGATTCCTGTCGATGGGTGCAATGGACGCCGAGCTTGCATACCTCCTCTCCGGATTCTACAAGGAGTTCCTAACCAGCCGGGGCGCGTCTTCCCTGGCTGGCGGCGACATTATGCCAGAGGATCTTACCATGCACGACGACGCCAGACATGCGCTGATCGAGGGCGCTGTTAAGGATGTTCTTGCACTTACTTCCTCGGTGACACCGGATGAGGTGCTGCTCTCTGGCAGGTTGTCAGGAATTCCGCAGATCAGGGAGGAGTTGACCGGGCAGCTGGAGCGATTTGCATCGGTCAGACTGCTCGAAGGTTTTTCAGGAGCCAGGGTTGCGAAAGAATCCGCCCAGGGCGCGGCGTTGATAGCAGATGGGCTGATGCATGGAAGGTACGAGGGTATTGTGGAGATCATGGAGATTCGGGAATCTCGTGGCACGGTTCTGGATCATATACCACTTGATATTGACGGTTTGTCACCAGTAGCACGATTCGTGACATGATTGTGATATCGTGATGGTCTTTTGTTCACACTTACGTATATATCAGTGTCACACCGAATGGTATGTTTACCGCAAGTGCTTTTCGACATCCGCAAAATCGTTCGCATGGGGTTTTGCACAATCGGGGTAATAGGGACTGGCGCAGTCCGGCACGGCTCGGGTATGGCTCGGGCACGGTCGGGCTGTGTATCATCTTTATACGGAGGGAGGAATATAGGAATATTAGATAAATGTCCGAAATGCAATTCTGAATTGGAACTGGTCGCTGATGTGCAGGTATGCTACAGATGCGACTACTGGACACAGAAAGGAACCGCCCGGCTCGACTTTGCGATGCTTGGTGGATAATAACAGATAAATACCGGAGCTTGGAAATACGACATCCATGCTCCGTGTAACTTTTCTTGGAACCGGCGGGTCGCTGCCGACGCCGCATAGAAATCCATCCGCAATCCTGATCAACCGGGATGGCGAACTGTTGCTCTTCGATTGCGGTGAAGGAGCCCAGCAGCAGATGATGAAGGCGAGAACAGGAATGATGAAACTCTCTTCGATTTTTATTACCCATCTGCACGCTGATCACATTCTTGGCATACCCGGGCTGATCCAGACCATGTCCTTCAACGGGCGGGATGAGCCGCTATTCATCTATGCACCTGAACGATCGTCCGAACAGATCACCTACCTGACCCGCATCGGATACACCAGACCCAAGTTCGACGTGCGGATCATCGAACTCTTCCCGGGAGATGTTGTCGAACACGACGACTATGATATCATTGCCATCAGAACCGAGCATAACATTCCCTCGATCGGATATGCGCTCTCAGAGCACCAGCGGATCGGGCGATTCAACCGCGAGCGGGCAATCGAACTCGGAGTCCCGCCAGGACCGCTCTTTTCACGGCTGCAGCGCGGCAAGGATGTCGTGGTGGACGGAAAGACCGTGCACCCAGAAGACGTGCTCGGCAGTCCGAGACCAGGGCGCTGCATCGTTTACACTGGAGATACCAGACCGACCGATGAGATCATCGAGGCAAGTCGCGGCGCTGACCTGCTGATTCATGATAGCAGTCTGGCACACGACCTGATCGGCTGGGCGCGCGAGACCATGCACTCCACCGCCAGAGAGGCAGCGCTCGTCGCAAAGGAAGCAGGGGTACGGGAACTGATACTGACGCACATCAGCTCAAGGTACGCGGATTCATCGCCGATCCTTGAGGACGGAGCTGCGGTATTTGAGAATGTGCGGGTCGCAAAGGATTTTCTGGAGATCGAGATACCGTATCGGGACGCATAGGCGCCTTGCGAGTTTCAGATCAAAAAAAGCTATCAGACATTTATGAAGCATACTTCACACGGCACAATTTCAGTAATTCCCTTTCAATCCCTATCCCGTACTCCTGGTCATACTTGCCCGAATTTTCAGTCTCACATCAGGCACATAAAACTAAAAAATAGAAAAATATAGATTCAAGACTTAATATTTTAACTGTTTATGCGAAAATATCGCCGGGACTATACACTTTCTGTCCAACATCATGGAGAGGTCCTACGCTCTATGATTTGTCGCAGAACCGTACGGGATTTGATCATGCATGTACCCTATCTCTTCCTGCACTTCTCGCATATCCGGTTCTCCTGCTGCGACCATGATAGACACGGTTCACCATCAGTGTACTCTTCGATGATCTCGCCATAAGTATTACATGCCGGCACACCGATTCTAATCCATGGTCGAGCCCCAGATATCCCCGCTCATCGCATTTGGCGCTGGAATCGCAAGCGTGCTGTCACCGTGCGTACTTCCGCTGCTGCCCGCAATCATGGCATACTCTGCCGAAACAGGGAAACTGCGACCCATCGCGATTGTATCTGGCTTATGCATTTCATTTACGACGATGGGTGTGATAACATCCGCATTCGGCTCGGTTGTCTACGGATATCTTGAATATATGGAAACTGCCGCCGAAATTATTATTATTTTGCTTGGGCTGGTCATGATCTTAGATATCCCGGTCTTCGATAGATTTGGGACGCTTGCGCCGCAAAACATGCCCCGTGATGGTTTGTTTGGGGGTCTGCTGCTTGGAATGTCGCTTGGCATCATCTGGATCCCGTGTGTCGGTCCGATACTCGGCGGCATCCTGACGATGGCTGCGCTCGATGGTAACATCCTGCACGGGGGAATGCTGCTCTTTATCTACTCGCTCGGGCTTGGCATCCCGATGCTCGGGGTGGCATACCTTGCCAGCGCATCGACCGGACGCATCAGGGCGATATCGAAGCACAGTCGGCTCATCAGGAGGATCGCGGGATGTGTGCTGATCCTGTTCGGGACCGGGATGTGGGTGGGGCTGATATGATGGGTGGTACGTTGAGTATGTGTGGTACGTTGAGTGGTATATCGAGTAGTGCATTGTGTGGTGCATGAGGGGGTAGGCTTGGGTGTAAAATGGGTTGCCGCTTTTGCGATCATCGTTCTGTCGGTTATAGCCGTGTTTCAGGTCACGATGGACCCAGCCCGCGAGATACCCGATCCGTACTACCGGGCTATCGGACCTGATATCACGAGCGAAACCGAACTGAGACAGACTCTGCCGCTCCTTGAGGACGCCTATCAGGAGAATTATTTCGATTGCTCAGAGATGGCTGCGTTCATCGAGTGGTATCTCGAAGGGCATGGCGTTGATACGATGATCGTCACAGGAGCGCATAACCAGCCACACAATATCTCTGTTGGTGGGTTTGAATATAAAAATAATTCCGGAGATCATGCATGGGTAGTATCAAACATCTCAGGAAGGCGTTTTCTCATCGAACCGACCATGGCACGCATCGTTCCGGAATCGCTTGAACGATACTACTTTCCTGACAACAGATACAGCGACATCTACGACGTCGTGGACTCGAGCAGGTGCGCCTACGAATATGACTGGTGGACGGTGGTGGAGATCGATTCTCCTCTGCCGTTCCCAACCCCGGTCCGGTTACCTCCGGTATCCGGGCTTGAATCGGATCTCTTCGATCTGGTGAATCGGGAACGCGAGAAAAGTGGGTTTACAGCCCTGAAATGGAACGAAGAGATCGCATGCGCTGCCCGGGCGCACAGCAGCGATCTTGCTGGCGCAGGCGGTGCAGGGAGTGCAGAGGGTACATGGGGTGCAGGGGGCGTGGGTATGAAACGTGCGCCCGGAGATATATTGCGGGACAATGATGTCTATTATTTCGATATTACTGCCTGCCGCACGCTTTCGATGCCAGGTCCGGTCTATAACTATGAACAGTTCCTGAAAAACTGCATCGATGCATGGAAGAGCGACGAAACAGGACCGCAGATCACCGAATCGGATTTTGACGAGTCTGGGGTGGGCGCAGCAGTGGGTCCGGATGGATGCGTATATTTCACCCATATCTCGATTGGGAGGATCTACTGCGGCTACAAGAACGCGCCGTGCTGCACAGAGCAAGGTTATTATCCATGGTGCTATAAACCATGGAAATGCGATCGAGGAATATGTAAATAAGCGATGGCAAACAGGTAGATACTCATGGCGATCCGCGACATAAAACCGACAAGGTCCGAGCTCATAGAACTGAAAAAGAGGATCAAACTCGCAGAGAGTGGGCATAAGCTGCTGAAGATGAAGCGCGACGGTCTGATCCTTGAGTTCTTTGAACTGCTCAACAAGGCAAAGGATGTCAGGTCCGAACTCGATACCGCTTATGCGGTTGCAAACGAAAAGATCGGGCTTGCAAAAGCCGTCGAGGGTGCTGTTTCAATAAAATCGACGGCATTTGCACTCAAGGATACTCCAAACATCGAACTTAAGAGTAAGAACGTGATGGGCGTGGTGGTTCCGAAGATCGAGTCATCCCAGATACGAAAGAACCTGTGCAACCGCGGATACGGAATCATAGGGACGAGTTCTTGCATCGACGAGGCAGTGGAGGCGCACGAGACCCTCGTTGAGAAGATTGTTGTTGCGGCTGAGATCGAGACCGCGATGAAGAAACTGCTCGATGACATCGAACGGACCAAGCGAAGGGTCAACGCGCTCGAGTTTCGGGTGATCCCCGAACTCACCGGGGCAGAACGGTTCATCGAACTGCGCCTCGAAGAGATGGAGCGCGAAAACACGTTCAGGCTGAAGAGGATCAAGGCATGATTGATCTTGCGGATCCGGAACTTCGGGGGGAACTGCTGCGGTGGGCATGGCTCATCTCGATCGCCATGCTCGTGCTCGGATATGCCATCATCGCCCTCAAGATCACAGGGCGGTTTTAGG
>DAOVGO010000128.1 GCA_030672345.1 Methanosarcinales archaeon
CCCCAGACCAGAACGACTCGCCCAGAAGGATCGCGACCGGAAGCCCCGATGTCTTTGCAAGCGTCCATGCACCCGAAACCACCTCACCGATCTCTGCCGGCAGGGGCGAATACCACGGTATCCCGAGATCGTCGAGCAGTCTGGGCGTCAGTTGCCCCATCGGCACCTGCGCGGAGATCCGCTCGCCGCGATCGCCGCGATGGCTGATGATCATCAGCAGCGGTATCCGGTACAGCAGATCGAGCGATGCGAGCGCACCCGTGCTGTTCCCGAGACCTGAGTTCTGCATGACCATCGCCGGGTTCTTTCCGCCGAGATATGCGCCAGCGCATACCCCAATCCCCTCCTCTTCCCTTGTCACCGGGATATGTATGATCTCCTCGTCGCACTCGATCTCATCGAGCAGTTCTTTGAGATTAACACAAGGAACGCTCGCCACAAAATCGATTCCTGCATCTTTCAAAGCGTCAAAGACCATGGATCGTGCCATATTCACATCACCACACCTTGAGATCGATGCCCTCGATCCGCACACGAATCCCCTCCGAATGCACGATCACGCCTGAATGTACCTTGCCCATCATGCAGTGCTCTGGCAGAAACCGCACCGTTGCTCCGACATCAGGAACATCGCCCTTCGTTACCAGCCCCTCGAAGGCAACGACCATGCAGATTCCGGCATCTGTCCATTTCATGTCATGACCGATCCGGTGGAGCGGTCCGACGATGTGCACCGTAATAATTCCGTGATTCACCTCAAGAATCTCTGCAAAATGCGTTACCGGACATCCCCATGGACGGTAACGGATGATATCCCCGATTTCAACCTGAATATTTCTGTCAAATATATGTAAATCCTCCTTGCAGGATGTTTCACCCTCAAGCGGCGATAAAACAAAATCCGCTGCAAGATGATCGATGAGTCCGACGATCTCTTCTTTCACAAGCGTTCCTGCTTCCACTGCCCTCCCCTCCTCTTCTATCGCCAGACCTGATAAAATCTCGTTGATCGCCATGATACGCCCCTTGAATCGATCCTGAAGCAGAAAAGGGCATCCTGACGCTTCTACCTGCCCGGCAGCCAGTGCCGCTGCGAACTGCATGCAGTTTGCGCACCCACACTCGCCGCAATTGAGCCCTGGTAGTAACCGATATATTTGTTTCATCATCGCCGGTTCCTTATTTCGAGTTTGCTTGCATCCGGCGGCACATAAACATGTTGGACATGTTGGACGCCGGCGCCCGGACCCAAAACTTGCAATCACCTACACCGTGACTATGATGATCAGATCGTGCAGAAAATTGAATAATCCCAAAAAAACTGACGAGAATGCGGCATACGCCCAGAAAGGAGTTATCTCACGCTTGCGCATGTAATAATATCCGGTGGTGAGTGTCGCCCATACCATGCTGAAGAACAGAACCGCGCCATAATCACCAATCCCGATGAAGAAACGAAGCAATGGGTTGCATTCATAGAATAAACCGGTTTTCATGTAGTGAATGGTTAAAACGAACGTCATAGTGCTGAACACAAAACCGAGTATGAAAACAATATCCAGAAACTTCAACCTCATGATTCTTTGCGCGGTATGATCGCACCGCCCGAGTCGGTGAGGAATTGCGCCCTCCGTAAAGTCATTGTTGATATGTCTGCCGCGGGATCGACCGCGAACATGTCCGGATTCCATGCCGGGTATCTCTTCATCGTATGCATCTTACATCTCTCTGACATCTCTTACACCTCTCTGACACGTGTGTGCTTCTTCGCTGTTGTTTCAGGTAATATATAAACTTTTTGCCAGTAAACACTCATCTAAAATAACAAATCAACATCAAGAATTGTTGGGTTAGCCGCTTGGGCAGAAACGGCATCAGTAGATAGTATCAGGGTTCGGTACGGTCGCCATCAACACGAGTTTCATCAGCCGCGGGCAGATCCTCCTCGTCGCCATCAGTACTCCTGGCAGTCTGGTCGGATAACTCCTTAATCGACCTTGCTATCTCAGCCAGTTCCTCGTTTCCAGGATCGTGCTCACCGACTTTCACGATCATCTCGGCTGCTTCCACATATCTCCGCTTCCCGAGCAGAATCCTTGCAAGATAGATACATGCATTCACATTGTCCGGCTGGATGCGGAGGAGTTCTCTATACTCGTATTCTGCTTTTTCGTCGTTTGTTTTGTACAACAACCGTGCGAGATTCTCTCTTGCAAGCAGGTAGTTCGGATCGAGCCGTATCGCCGCCCTGTATTCGCGTTCGGCATCCTGTGTCTGATCAAGGTCCTGGAGCAGACTTGCAAGGTTGTTGTGCGTCACAGGATTATCCGGGTCGAGGCGGAGGCTGGTGTCGTATTCGCCTTTTGCATCGGTGAGCCGGTCGCACAGGTGATACGTTATGGCAAGAAGCGCATGCAGGTGTGCGTCGTCGGGTGCTTGCTGCAGCACTGTTAGCAACTCACGGATCGCTTCGTCGTATCTGCCTGCATTCTTGAGCATCGTTGCAAAGCCCCTGCGCGCGTATGTGTGCTCGGGATGCTCGCCGAGGATGTTGCGGTACTCAATCTCTGCTTTCACGTACTCGTTTCGTTTGCTCAGTAGGTCTGCAAGATTGACTCGCGCATGGATATATTTGGGATCAAGAAAGATCGCACGTTTGAAATGTTTCTCTGCCAGATCCAGATTCCCAAGTTCCTCCATGATCACGGCATAGTTGTTGTGTATTGCCGCGCTCTTCGGCTCGATGCGCAGCGCTTCCTCAAGAGTGTCTTTCGCTTCATCGAGTTTGCCCTGCTGGTGGAACAAGTCTCCGAGATTCGAATGGAATTGCGCGACGAACGGGTTTAAAAATATGGCACGTTCATACTCCCGTTCCGCAACATCCAGTTTCCCCTGCTCATGCGCGGCGACCCCGCGCCTGAAACGCTCGTAAGGATCGTCTCCGAAGAGTTTCATGAGGTCAAACATACCGGCTATGATTCTCCGCCCGAATCCTCGTCCGAATCGCCACCAAGCAGCGAATCTACCGGTGTTGAGCCATAGTTTGCGATCGTTGTGTTGATCTGGACGATATCTCCTGCTATCTCAGACCCTCTGATCGATCGCCGCTTTCTAAGACCGCCCTCTCCCGGATGGAACCCAGATCCCCCGGTAACGAGGAGTTTTCTCCGCATGGACCCGGGAAGCGTGTTACGCATCGGAAATCCGCCTTTATCCGATCCGCCTGTGATCTTCAGTGTGTACCCGGCAAGTCCGACCGCGCTTCCATCGACCTCGCTGCCGATGGTTTTTCCGATGAATGTGCCGGCAGACGCGCCAGATACTTCTATCTGGTACGCTTTTCCTGTTTTTGTGTCCGAAACAACGACTCTAAAATCTGACATATCTTAATTCTCCTGTGATTTCATCTGTTTTCTGTATTTCCTGTATTTTTGGTGTTTCACAAGTTTCTTGCAATTGTTCCGGAATGTCCTGCGATTGTTCCGGAATATGAAATAGGAGACGAATCCTTATATAAGTGTGCCCACCGATCTAAAAGCGGATCATGAACGTCAATGCAGACCTGCATATACACTCGAAATACTCGATGGCGACATCTAACAAGATGGATATGCCGACCATCGCACGGGAAGCGGCAAAGAAGGGGATTGACATTGTAGGAACCGGGGATTGCCTGCACGCGAGATGGATGGACTCGATTAAGAAATTGCCAGAATCAAACGGGATATTTTCATTGAACAACACGTCTTTTGTGCTTACGGTAGAAATCGAGGGTGCTCACCGGGTCCATCATCTGCTCATCGTCCCGTCCATCTCAAAAGCAGAGGAGTTGCGTGAGCGATTCCTGAAACACTCCCGCGACATCGATGCCGATGGGCGTCCCACCGTGGATCTGGGCGGCGCAGAGATTGCAGAGTATGCAAGAGATGCCGGTGCCCTGATCGGACCGTGCCATGCCTTTACGCCGTGGACTGCGATGTATGCGTACCACGATTCACTCAAAGATTGCTACATGGACCTTGCAGGATACGTGTCGTTTGTTGAACTGGGTTTGAGCGCAGATACATCTTATGCAGACCGGATTTCCGAATTGCACCGCTTAACGTTCCTCACAAACTCGGATGCCCACTCTCCCTGGCCCAACAAACTCGCCCGTGAGTTCAACCGGTTCGAGATGCCAGATATCACGTTCGACAACCTGAAAAAAGCAATCCTTCGGAAGAACGGTTGTAAACCGGTGCTGAATGTCGGGATGTTTCCTGAGGAAGGAAAATACAACGAATCTGCATGTATACGGTGTTTTAAGCGATATACACTCCAGGAATGCCTGATAAAGAAGTGGAGATGCACCTGCGGTGCAAGAATCAAAAAAGGCGTTCGCGATCGGGTAAACGAACTCGCTGACCTTCCGGCGCCGGAACATCCTGCCCACCGACCCGAATATCTTCATTTGATCCCGCTTGCCGAGATCATCGCGCTTGCGCTGGGTCATTCGAGCCCGTACACCAGAGCAGTGCAGAGCGCGTGGAACGAACTGATCAAAAAACCCGGCAGCGAGATCGCTGTGCTGGTGGATGCTGATATATCGGGTCTGGAAGGAGACCGGCGGATCGTGGATGCGATCAGGGCATTTCGGGAAGGAAAGGTGATCATCCACCCTGGCGGAGGCGGCAGATATGGAAGCGTTGAACTACCAGACGATGACGCCGGTGATGCGGAATCGGAGCGTTATGCAAGCAGAACAGGAGAGATGCCTGCTCAGCGATCGCTGTTTGATTACGTGGAGGCGTGACATTCCAGCGATAAATCAGGCCCTCATGATCTCACACCTGCCCCTCGCACCCACCGCCACCGCCCCTGCCCGCATCGATGACCCGACCCTTCATCCCGAACCACCCCACCCACATTTGGGCTGCCCTCGCTTGACCTTTCTGACCAGCTGCCCCACACCCCCTCTCCCCTATCACCCCAGATCCTTATGATACGCCTGCAGCGACTTCACCGTGATCCTGCGCCCCATAGCAGCATCCATCCTCTCGACAGATGCCACGTCAACCATTCTTCCCTTTCAGCGTGAAGTTTCCACACCCGCATCCCGGTGTGGCTCACTCGAATAACTTTCCCCATTCGCTTGGCTTGAGTATTGAATGTGGGTGCTTTTAGAAGACGACGAATGAAACTTGCCGCCTCATATTGACCCACCGATAGGTAAACCAAACGTAACTACTCAGGTACCTAAACCACTATCGGAGGACTTCACTGTGCAGGGACTACCCGGGACATGGGCATACTGTAACCAAACAGGGAATTTAACCGCAGAGTACGCAGAGGGGCGCGGAGGGGTAATAAATGGTTAAATGCTCTGCGTTCCTCTGCGCCCTCCGCGGTTATTTTTCTTGCCAGAAGGTACAGGATCGCAATCGGGAGACCAATCAACATACCTGAGTAGTTACAACCAAACAGTAATTCGCATGGCAAAGGTGGCGGTGGTAGAAATCCAGATCTCGGGTAAAGAAAGTTACGGGTCCTATCTGATGCAAGAGTGAGATGATCTCCTCGTCCAACATTCCTTGTCTGCCGATTTCACTACCGATCTGGCGGACTCGAACACGCCAGCTACGCAGGAGTTGCCGCTGGCTCTCCGGGATGTTTTCATCAGAGGATGTTCATGGAACTGGCGTCCTCTGAGCCAATCCGGGTACATACGCGACTAACGCTTCACGTGCCATGCGAACGGCTTCGGCGATTGCGTCTCGTTCCAACGCACCGCGCCACTCTTCGATTATTGCTTCCCAAGCCATGCCGCTGGCTACCTGTTCGAGCAC
>DAOVGO010000068.1 GCA_030672345.1 Methanosarcinales archaeon
GAATGTGTTGCTATAATCATAATCTCACATTTTTATATTGAATGCTCAGATTATTTTTGGATGATCTACCGAACTGTCGATCCAATGAGCTGTTTCAGAATGGCGGCTGATGCCACTGTTTTTGAGACTTTTACGTACCAAGTCTCCGGAACCATGGCATCTCGCAAGTCCGCTAAGAGAAGTTGCGCCTCAAATCGCGGCAACCGATGATCAGCACTCCCCGGTCCACGCCAGTGCGCTTGCAAGCATGATCGCATTCGAAAGATTTGTTTTCGCCCTTGAAGTGTCCACAAATACCCGTTCCATAAGCACAGGTGCGCCAAAACCGTTTCCACCGCCAAGAAACGTCAGTGTGCGAAAGATCAGGTTTCCTGTGATCCCATCTGGCGCAACAACAAAGTTCGCATCCTTGATCGCATCCTCGATCAGAATTCCATAGTGCTTTGCATCGATCCCAAGCTCACGTAGCTTACCGCAGGTAAACTCGCCGTCGGCAAGACTCTGGTCCACCCGGGCACTCCTGCCAGCATCCTCGAACCGCCCTCCGGAAAGAACCGCCACCTTTGCACATATCCCGAACTTTGCGATGTATGATACGCTTTTGCAGATCAACTCGATTTTATCATCCCGTGAATTGCCTTCGTCGATCCCGACCGGCGCAAGGAAAAAAGGCGTGCCATCCGCGGTTGTAAGGAGGGCAAGCCTCTGCAGCGCCGGCATCTTAAACACACTCCTGAGGTGGAGGAGAGTCTTTGTGGCACTGAGCGTGCCGCGTACAGCGGCATCGATGCGCCTTTCTGCAAGCTGCCGAACCAGTTCAAATTCAGGCTTTTCCGAAGAAACGATCTCGAGATCGGTGCTGATCGTGCGCATCTGTTCAGCCTTCCCGATCAGCACGATATCGGCAAACTCAGAAGCGCTCTTGATATCAGCAAGCATAACCTCGTTGATCACACCTGCGCCGATGCCGATGCCGACACGCGCTCTGCTCGCCCTCGCGCGGTTCGCAATCACATCAAGCAGATTCATGGACTGACATCGGTGGCATATTCAATAAATTCTCCCGCGTGGAGGATGCATCTATAGAACCGCGGCAGAAGACCCCACTACTTATAAGCGGGGAGAAAGTCATAAAACAAAGTCTTTTGAATGATACTTATGAAATACATAACAGTGGTCATTGCTCTGGTGCTGTGCATACCCGCGCTCGGATGCATCACCGGACCTGATGATGATGACACAAAGGTGAATACCATGACCGATCTGACCGATAAAACGATACTGATGGTGGTTGCCCCGTCCAATTTCAGGGACGAGGAACTGTTCGTTCCAAAGGAATTCTTCGAAAAAAATGGAATAAAGATTGTAGTAGCCTCCAGAGAAGAAGGAATTGCAAATGGAATGCTTGGTGGGTCGATAAATGTCGATATCCGCGTGTCCGACGCCGATGCCAGCGATTATGATGCGGTTGTGTTCGTTGGGGGGTCGGGCGTCGATTCGCAGATGCTGTACGATGATCCCGGGTATCTGAAACTGGCAAAGGATACAAACGATGCTGGCAAGCTCGTCTGTGCGATCTGCCTCGGTCCGATGATCCCTGCAAACGCGGGTCTGCTGTCAGGCAGGAATGCAACCGTCTTTATTAGCGGCGCATCATATATCGAGGAGAGGGGCGCAAACTACACCGGCGCGTCAGTGACCATGGATGGCAGAATCATCACAGCGGAAGGTCCAAACGCCGCAGAGGAGTTTGCAGAGACGATCACAAAAGCTCTTGAGTGAACGATCGCATGACCACGCGTATCGATCCATGGACATCGGCAGGAATCGAGGATTATTCCAAATTATTCGAGGAGTTTGGAATAGAGTCTTTTGCAGAGCTCCTCCCTCATGTTCCGGATCCCTGCCCCTATATGCGTAGACGGATCATCTTCGGGCACCGGGGATACGTCCCTGTGCTGGATGCGATTCGCCATAACAAGCCGTTTGGGGTGATGAGCGGCTTTATGCCGTCTGGCAGGATCCATATCGGCAATAAGATGGTGATGGATGAGATTATCTGGCATCAACGCAAGGGGGGCAGCGCATTCGTGGGAATCGCGGATATGGAGGCGCATTCGGTGCGCGGAACGTCGTGGCAGGACTGCCGCAGGATCGGGATTGATGAGTACCTCCTCAGCCTGATCGCGCTCGGATTCGAGCCTGACGGGCACATCTACTTCCAGTCGGAGTGTTCTGATGTGCGTGATCTTGCGTTCGAACTCGGCATGAAGACGAATATCACCGAACTCTCCGCAATCTACGGGTTCAGCGGCGAAACCAATATTGCGCACTTAGAGAGCGCGCTTGTGCAGAGTGCAGACATCCTCCAGCCGCAGATCGAGGAGTACGGCGGTCCAAAGCCGGTCGTGATCCCGGTCGGCGCCGATCAGGATCCGCACATCCGTCTGGTGCGCGGGCTTGCAAACAAGATGCGGATGTTCCGGTGCGAGGTCAGGTCGGTTCATAACACGCAGCAGTATGCCAGCGTGCGCGGTGCAGGCGGTGTGCATGTCTCTCAGGTCGCGGTCAGGCAGAGCACCCGGCAGTACATCAGTGTACGCGGCAAGTCCGCACCGCCGGCAGCACTGTCCGCGATAGCATCTGAGATCGCAGGTATGGGTTATTCCGTGAAGCAGTACGAGGAGCATGTCGATCTATTCGGCGCGGGCATGGACGCCTTCGAGGCGATCGAATCCGCTGTCCGCAGAATCGAGATCGAGTTTGGGGGCACCGGGTTCATGCCGCCGGCAGCGACATATCACAGGTTCATGAGCGGGCTTTCCGGCGGAAAGATGTCAAGCAGCGTGCCTGAAAGCGTCATCGCGCTGACCGAGCCTCCGGATGAGGCTTTTGCAAAGGTGAAGCGAGCAAAAACAGGCGGCAGAATGACGCTTGATGAACAGAAACGGCTTGGCGGGGAACCAGACGAATGCACAGTCTATGAATTACTCCTATTTCATCTGGTACCTGATGATGCGCACATCGCAGAGATCTACCAGGAGTGCAAGAGCGGAAGTCTAATGTGCGGTGCCTGTAAGGCTCATGCAGCTGAATTGATGGCTGATTTCCTGCGAGATCATCAGCAGGAGCGGGAAATCGCAAGAGAGAGGTTGGGCGAGTACGGCTTATCTTGATGCACGTGGTTTGCACTGCGATTTTTACGCGATTGGGGTATCCGGGCAGGAGTTCATTTCACCAGTTCGAGACGCTGTCCTTTGACTGTCAGTCTGCATGACCGTCTCGCAATACCTCTGATGAGCGCCGAACTCATGTCGAGGGCTCTGGATAACCCCACCATCGAGCGATTGCCTTTTTCGACCTCTTTCTCGATCGCATCGATCATATCGGCGAGTTCCACGTCGCTCTTGAACGTTATCATGATCAGATCGCTGATATCCTTGACCGAACACTGAAAATTCGCATGTAACTTCGAATACGTCGTTGTGTATTCCTTGTCTGGCGTTTTCCCGGGTTCCGGCATCCGCCACTGGCTTTCAATCAAGCCGCTCTTCCGCAGGATCTCGAGACTTGGCTTGACGTCCGCACCGGTGCACTCTGAGAGTTCCTGTTCGGTCATCCATCCATCAGACAATTTATCAAAGACTTCTTTGTGAGTATTCGAGCCGAAGGTTCGCAGCAACAATACCAAATCAGAAGGATCGTTTATGAGTTTTGTTCGCTTCCCCATCGGCACTGCCATAGTTAACTACCTACATCCTTGCCAGATTGTCTAGAAAAGCCTTCGCGTCAGTCTCATCACCATGCACAAAAACAATATTCATTTCGCCGTTCATTTCGATCACCACTTTGTCGAGCAACTTTCTTCTTGCACGAACCCTAATATTGTTTTCGGTATACATACGGCTTGCATCGCTGTAGTACAGGTCGTGACCGTCTTCGACGCGGGAGACCTTAAAACCCATTTTTGTCAACGTATCGGTGATATATGCCAGTGTGATATCATCCTCGTATTGCCTTATGATCACATCGCACCTCTTTTTTAGGAAACGTCCGAATAATTTGGGGGATTTAATATATCGGCTCAAGCTCGTCTATATGTGCGAACGCATCATCAAGCTGTTTCTTCGATTGCTCTCGCTTACCCATCTCAAAACGAATCGCATCCGCGGCGGTAGCGTACAATTTCTCAAGTTCTGGCACCGAATTCAGAGTGAACAGCGATAAAACCTTTGGTCTGCCTTTTTTAATAAGAACGCCCTTGAAGACCTGCCCGACCTCTGTTGAGAGCTCCTCAACGGTCTTGGTGATCAGATCAAGATCAAGATACTTCTTGTCGCCCTTGATGATCAGCATCGCACGGGCGCCTTCGTTGTACACATTCGTGGGAAAGAGGAGCCCGCTTGGTTTGAAACTTCCAAGAATCGCGGACTTGATCGTGCCCTCCTTGCCTGCCTCGTAGTAACCCATCGTCCCGATACCGATTCCGCCGTTCATCACCGTCTTCAGATCGCCGAGATCGGTGACCATCAGCATCTCGCTGTTGAGTGCCTCGATCAGGAAGAGTATACGCCTTGCGACCGTGGTGTTGATCTTGTCGTAAGCTGACTTGATGTCACCGGCATATTTCTTCAGATACTGGTTATCCACAAGCAGTATTCCGTTGGGGCTCTCCTCGACCAACTCCCGTATGCAGAAAGCCGAATTCTGCAGGAAGATCGAACCCTCTTCCCTGAACGGGAGTACCGCGATGCAGATGATCTGGGCGTTGTATGCCTTCTTCAGTTCCTGCACAAGAAGCGGCGCAAATGAGGA
>DAOVGO010000037.1 GCA_030672345.1 Methanosarcinales archaeon
ACGGTTGCAGATATCGCAGAAAAGGTCGAAACCGCGGGAATAGAGCGATCAGCCATGATCCTGATCGGCGATGTCGTGCATCCGACAAGTTTCAGGAGGTCGCACCTATACGGATCGCAGTGATCTCCTTTGAGCGAAACCGGGCGGTTGCAGAGCGCGTCGCGGGGCTTGTTGGCGGCGAGGTGATCTGGTACTCTGACCATGCGTTTGCGGATGTGTTTTCACAGGACTCCGGGTATGATGCGATTGTTGCAATTATGTCCTGCGGGATCGCTGTTCGGATGATTGCGCCGCATCTGTCGAGTAAATGGACTGATCCTGCTGTTGTGGTGGTTGATTGTGCGCTTCGTCACGCGATTGCGGTTACTGGCGGGCATCACGGTGCGAATGAGATTGCGACAAGGCTTGAGGTGCTTGGTGCGGATCCGGTGATCACGAATGCAAGCGAGGTTGTGAAGTGAGTGAGTGGGAGGGATTGCTCTCGGAACACTGGCTTATGGTCCTGAAGTGTGATTGGGGGTGTGCGGCGAAAGGGTGGGCATGAGACTGATGAACATCTTTAAATGCCGGATAACAGATGTAACAAAAAACACAATAGTTTGTTACAATTGTTACAGGTGAGATTATGCCAAAACCAAATCCTTTTACTCCTAAATCGGGATGGGAACCAAAAATATTCGCAGGGCGGAAAGATGAATTTGAATTTTTGGATAAGAAATTGGAAGAAGCCAGGAATGGTAGATCCGATCATTTTCTGGTTCTTGGTGAATGGGGTATCGGGTAGGTTCGAGTATCGTAGCGATCGATAAAACTAGCAACCCCCCTGCACAGGCTTTGTACTTAAGGGACTGTCACAAAATAACATGGTCAGGTTAAACCTCCTTAAACACATTCACAATACCAAATAACATTCGTGTAATTCGTACAATTCGTGTCATTCGTGTTTTATTTGTAGGATTCTCCATAAAAAGTGATTAAATCACAAATTTCACGAATGGGGCAAATGCCACGAATCTCAATTGAGTTATTGCGACGTTGACACCACCACAAAAAACAATCCCATGTGATCTATATGACCATGTTATTTCAATACGACACCTAAGTGTGGGTTTTGGTTACTTTATACTTTATAAACCCATGAAAATATCCCATGTTACCAGAAAAACTTACATGATTCCTCGGATCCTTTCCCAATCACTCACTGTAATCCTCTGACCCGCCTGATGATTGAAACTGCCAAGAACTTCTCGTATTTTTTCTAAATCAATACATTCAGGTATTTCTTTAATTTCCTCAAACGAGTACGCGGTAACGGTTGATTTGCCTTCTGTGTATGTTTTGTATTCGTCATCTTTGAAAGCAGATTGACGGCTATATTTTTTCCAGATATCATTTGGTTCGCCGCTGGATAAGTTTTTGATTATGGTATATCCTTTTATTCCCATGATCGGCGAAGTGACATAAAACAATAAGACCTGTCCATGGTCAACTCCAAGAGATATTCCCCCGCCTCTGAGATAAACACGATCTTTTTTCTCTAATAGGTTGTTTAAATATTTCGGTTTTATGATCGCGATTAACCCTGCAACTTCTTCAGGGGATTTTGGCAGACTTAAACCAGAAAGTTCTTCTAATTTATCACAATCTATAAGCGTGACACCTTTTTCATTGGCGTAATCTTTTGCCGAATCTGTGAAAAATGGTGCGAAACAAAATGGTACACCTTTAACCATTCCAGATTCGTGGAGTGATTGGAGTCGTCCTCTGTCAACTTCCTTGCCCAATTCCTCATCCATAAATACCGTTGCAACAATGTCCATTGCATTATCAAATTTCTTATATAAATAACACTCTCGTTTAGTTAACTCCTTTTCATGTTGAAAGCCCCATAAACATTCCATAACCCATTTGGAGATCGCAACCCAGTCATATTCACCAATATATCTAACAGGTAGCCTTTTTATCAACAGATAACTCTCTTTCCCCCTACCATAAAAATCCCCTCTTGACTGAAACTCAAATCCTTTTTTCAGAAAAAATCTAGCAGTATCAATTTCGCTAACATAGGCATCGACTTGTATTTGCGTATAGCCTTGCTCTATGCAATAGTTTTCGATGTAATCCAAAAGTTTGGATCCATTACCCTCTTTTCTAAATTCTGGGCATATGTAGAAGTTTTTTAACTCGACTGTTCCACTTGCTGTAACCCGGATAACCCCATCTCCACCAAGTTTTTCAGCAAATAATCCAAAGGCACGTTTCTTACCATCTTTTATTTCTCTAATAGTATTTTCAACCCAATCTGCATAATCCGGATAATGCAAATCTTGAGATAACAAAATCTCTTCCAGCTCTTGAATCTCCTCTTCAGATATTATCCGATCAGGATATCCTTCAGCCATGCTCAACCCTCTTCAACGATTCTTATTTTAAATAAAATAAATTTATTATATTTATCTTTATAGTTTTTGACAAACGCCATAACATTGGGATCGTTGCGGACGGTTGGTGGTATTGTTTCATCAAATATAGTAGATGGTATCTCTTTAAAAGAGTGAACTACCAAGCGATCTGTAATGAGCCCCCATAGTGGATCGGATTTGTAACCTCGCCTTAACTCAACCGTTCGACCTTCTCTTATAGTCTTGATATTAAATATGTCATTGATCCCACGTAGCTCCCAGTGCTTCTTTCCTTCACGGAACAATCGATACCATGTCTCATCCAATGGTAAAAATAATCGATTATTCTTTTTTATTTTATCAATTTGCTCAGGCAACTCGAAGAAATGATGAAGTTTAAGTTGGTCTGATTGCATAATAAATAGTACATATCAATAGTATATCAATGTTGCTTCAAACACGGATAACAACGCCAGAAGGCGCAGGCACAAAGGATGTTGTGCCACAATCGTGGTCGGATTTTGCAGTGCCGGACACTCCGATGACAGAGCGCACCCAACACATGGCGGGGAGCGTGGTATTGTTATTAAGCCAGAAGGTAGTGTGCCTGTGCACCAGCGAACTGGACGTTGAACCTGTAAACTGGCAGCCACCCGACACGCGGAGCGGACACCAAACGTAAAACCGATAGCGACACCCCCTTTTTTTGTGATCCACGCCTCTCGCCCATAAGCCGCCAAAAAATGTATGTACGATTCAAAACCACCGATGCGATCAGCACACAACGGCTTGCGTGATGCTCACTTATGCCCAAGCCCCCATCGCCGCCCCCGCCCCACGGACCACGAGAGCACCCCGCAGTATCAGCCCGCCGCCCACCAGCACGCTTGACGTGATCTGCCGGCTCAGGATGATTGTGGCAAAGACCACGGCGCTTGCGGGCTCCAGAAGCGCGATGATGCTTGCATTCCGGGCTAATAGATTATCGGCGAAGCATCAAGTACTGCCATCAGCCCTCTAAATCTTTAATCACGTCTTCCGGTTCCATTTTAATCGCTATGTCCATCTGGGAAGATAAATCCAGCATCTCAACGTACGTGACTTCAGCAATCCGGGCAGCCCTGCGAAGCGTTACCTTACCATCACGCAGAAGATTCAGTGCCCTCTCCATTTTCCAATGCTTTGCAGCGCTGGATAATAGTCTCCTTACAACTTCTGTTCTGTCGATCTCTTCCACTTCACCTATCTCTTCTATCTCCCTGAGTAGATCCTCAGGAACATGGGCTGTGATTGTCCCAGCATTCATCTGATCACCAATATAATTTAAATGAATGTGATGCCTCATAAAAGCATCGCAGAATCATATCTTCCCCTTGCCCCCTGTAACAAACCCCCCTACTTAACCTGCCCATAAACTCCCGCGTCCAATTACAGCACCCCCCGCAGCGCTATATTATGCAATCTCGCTTATCGGCAGGCATCACGACGCAAACAAGATCGCGACACGGGCTCACTCCCCCACTACATGAGTCTTGATCAGATTGGTAGTCCCGGCAGAGAAGATGGGTACACCTGCTGTGAGCACCACCCGGTCACCAATGTTCACGAACCCGGCATACATCGCGGACCGTATCGATGCCGCAACCATCTCGTCGGTGTTCTCGGTCACCAGCGGGAGCATCTGCGGGACAACGCCCCAGATAAGCGCAAGCCTGCGGAATGTTACCTCGTCAGGCGTCACAGCGACGATCGGCGTCTCGGGACGGTACCTCGAGACGACCCTTGCCGTGCTTCCGGAGTATGTGGTAGTAATGATCGCCGCAGCACCCAGATCCTGCGCAAGCTGGCACACGGCACGACCGATGCCCTGCTCGACCGGGAGCGATGCCGTTTCTGCGCGTTTGCGCACGTCACGCCCTGGTAACGTGGGTTCGGTAATATTTGCGATTTTATCCATCATAATAAGGCTCTCGACCGGATATTTTCCGGATGCGGTCTCGCCTGAGAGCATAATCGCATCAGTCCCGTCCAGTATGGCGTTCGCAACATCTGTCGCCTCGGCACGGGTCGGGATCGCCTCATGGATCATCGACTCGAGCATCTGGGTGGCGGTGATCACGGGTTTTCCTGCCAGATTAGCCGCCTTAATAAGTCTCTTCTGCGTAACCGGGATCTCTTCAATCGGGATCTCGACTCCAAGATCGCCTCTTGCCACCATGATCCCATCTGCCACCTCAAGAATCTCTGAAAAATTATCAAGTCCCTTTTTGGTCTCGATCTTGGCAATGATCGGGATATCCGCATCATGTTCCCGGAGCGTCTGCTTGAGATCCAGGACATCGGATGCCGCCCTGACAAACGAAACCGCGATATAATCGACTCCCTGTTCTATGCCGAACAAGACGTCCTCGACATCCTTCTCAGTGACACTCGGCGTCGAGAAATTCGCATCCGGGACACACACACCCCTTCGATCACGGATTACGCCCCCGACGATGATTTTTGTCTCAACATATCCGCCGCCGGTTTTCAGAATCGACAGCCGGATCAGACCGTCATCGACCAGGATCGTCTGACCCTCGGAGACCTCCCGATCAAAGAACGGATAGTTCACAGCGATCATCTGTCGGGTCACGCTGCCAGCGCTCGCAGAATCTGTCGAATCTATGCTTGCCGGGTCCGTGCAGATCGTCAGGTCATCGCCCGCATGTAAAACCATATCCCCGCCACCCGGATTTCCGGTCCTGATCTTCGGACCCTGAATATCCATCATGATGGCGGTGGGAGTCTTGTTTTCATCGGTCAGCTCTCGGATCATCCGTATCCGGTCCCTGTGCCACTCATGCGTACCATGCGACATATTGAGCCTGACTACGTCCACTCCGTGACGGATTATCCGGTTCAGGACGTCACGCGACTCAGTCGCAGGACCGATGGTGCACACAATCTTAGTTCTTCGTCTATGAGCCATATTTCCCACGTGTGATCTTTGAACCTCCTCGGATATATGGTTTGGCGTCCCCGACCATAGCGCAAAGCACGGAAAACGCCTGATGCCGCAGACCCGATCATGGCATAAAGCCATTGGCACCCACGTAAGTATTACAATGCCTGCACACCGATCATGATCCATGGTCGAGTCCCAGATATCTCCGCTCATCGCATTTGTCGCGGGAATTGCAAGCGTGCTGTCGCCGTGCGTACTCCCGCTGCTGCCCGCAATCATGGCATACTCTGTCGAAACCGGAAAACTGCGACCCATAGCGATCGTATCCGGATTATGCATCTCTTTTACGACGATGGGTGTGATAACGTCCGCATTCGGCTCGGTTGTCTATAAATATCTCGGATATATGGAAACTGTCGCCGAAATCACCATTATCTTGCTTGGACTGGTTATGATCTTAGATATCCCGATCTTTGATAGATTTGGGACGCTTGCGCCGCAGAATATGCCCCGCGATGGTTTGTTCGGCGGTCTGCTGCTTGGAATGTCACTTGGCATCATCTGGATCCCGTGCGTCGGTCCGATACTTGGTGGCATCCTGACGATGGCTGCGCTCGACGGCAACGTCCTGCACGGGGGCATGTTGCTCTTTGTCTACTCGCTCGGGCTCGGCATCCCGATGCTCGGGGTAGCCTACCTTGCCAGCGCATCGACCGGGCGCATCAGGGCGATATCGAAGCACAGCCGGCTCATCAGGAGGATCGCGGGATGCGTGTTGATCCTGTTTGGGATCGGGATGTGGACAGGGCTGATATGACGGGGTTGATATGATTATGTATGTTATGTGGCGGATGGGGGAGTAGACCTGGGTGTAAAATGGATCGCCGCTTTTAGTAGCCTCATTCTTCTGGTTATAGCCGTGTTTCAGGTCGCAGTGGACCCCTCCCGCGAGATACCTGATCCATACTACCGGGCTATCGGACCGAACATCACGAGCGAAGCCGAACTGCGACAGAGCCTCCCGCATCTGGAGGACGCATACCAGGAGAATTATTTCGATTGCTCGGAGATGGCTGCGCTCATCGAGTGGTATCTCGAGGGACATGGCGTCGATACGAAGATCGTCACTGGAGAACATAACCAGCCACACAATGTCTTGGTTGGCGGGTTTGAATATAAAAACAGCACTGGAGATCATGCGTGGGTTGTATCAAACATATCAGGAAGGATTTTTCTCATCGAGCCGACCATGGCACGCATCGTTCCGGAATCGCTTGAACGATACTACATTCCGGACGGCAGTTACCGCGACATCTATGATGTGGTGGACTCGAGCAGGTGCGCTACCGAATACGACTGGTGGACTGTGGTGGAGATCGACTCTCCCCTGCCGTTTCCAACCCCGGTCAGGTTACCTCCGGTATCCGGGCTTGAATCGGATCTCTTTGATCTGGTGAATCAGGAACGCAAGAAAGATGGATTTTCCACCCTGACATGGAACGATGAGATCGCAGGTGCCGCCCGAGCGCACAGCAATGATCTTGCAAGCGCAGGGGGTGATGACATAGAACACGCACCCGCAGATATATTGCGGGACAAGGATATCTATTATTTTGATATTACGGTCAGCCGCACGCTTTCGATGCCAGGTCCTGTCTATAACTACGAAGAGTTCCTGAAAAACTGCATCGATGCGTGGGATAACGACGAAACAGGGCAGCAGATCACTGAACCTGATTTTGACGAGTCAGGGGTGGGCGCAGCAGTGGATCCTGCCGGGACTGTGTATTTCACCCAGATCTCGATCCGGCGGATTCACTGCGGCTACAAGAACGCACCGTGCTGCACAGAGCAAGGTTATTATCCATGGTGCTATAAACCATGGGAATGCAATCGAGGAATATGCAAATAACGATGGCAAACAGGTAGATACTCATGGCGATCCGCGACATAAAACCGACACGGTCCGAACTCATAGAACTGAAAAAGAAGATCAAACTCGCAGGGGGCGGACATAAGCTGCTGAAGATGAAGCGCGACGGTCTGATCCTTGAGTTCTTTGAACTGCTCAACAAGGCAAAGGATGTCCGGTCCGAGCTCGATGCTGCTTATGCGGCTGCAAACGAGAAGATCGGGCTTGCAAAAGCCGTCGAAGGCACTGTTTCAATAAAATCGACAGCGTTTGCGCTCAAGGACATTCCAACCATCGAGCTTGAGAGCAAGAACGTGATGGGAGTGGTAGTTCCGAAGATCGAGTCCTCGCAGATACGAAAGAACCTGTGCAAACGCGGATACGGGATCATAGGGACGAGTTCGTGCCTCGATGAAGCGGTGGAGGCGCACGAGACTCTTGTCGAGAAGATTATTGTTGCGGCTGAGATCGAGACCGCGATGAAGAAACTGCTCGATGACATCGAACAGACCAAGCGAAGGGTCAACGCGCTCGAGTTTCGGGTGATACCCGAACTAACTGAGGCAGAGCGGTTCATCGAACTGCGCCTCGAAGAGATGGAGCGTGAAAACACATTCAGACTGAAAAGGATCAAGGCATGATCGATCTCGAGGATCCGGAGCTTCGTGGGAAACTGATGCGGTGGGCGTGGCTAATCTCGCTTGCTATGCTCGTGCTCGGATATGCCATCATCTTCTTCAATATCACCGAGCGGTTTTAGGGAGCTTGCAAGTAATAATATGCCGGGAGCGTCGTCACCGATCTTGACGAGAGTGGAGAGCGGATTTAGAACCCGCTGAAGATTAAAGCAGAGATAGAAACGTACTTACTCGAGTATTGTAGGGATATCCGCATATAAAACCACGAGATTACACAAGATTGACACATAAATCTCGTGGAAATCCGTGTAATCTTGTGGTTCCCGCCACAAGTTACCCAAGGAGTATCATGACGCATGACTGTTTTTGCAGTAAAAAAAGAATCAGCAGAGAATCAATCCCTGCTGAAAGGTCGCATCTTCACTTATTGCTCATTCACTGACAAAATCGCTCGGCTTTGGCATTCCCGGCTTCAAGCCCTTTCTGGTCCTGATCTGCTGCACGATATCAGGAAGCAGGTTCTTTGGAACCGGTTCAAAACCGGCGAACTCCGTACTCCAGAGCGCTCTTCCTTCGGTTGCAGACCGAAGATCACCTGCAAACCCGAATAACTCGGCGACCGGTGCTTTTGATTCGATGTCTGTGACGTTGCCTTCCTGAGTCATGTTCAGTATCGCGCCTCTCCTGCCTTGGATCTCTGAAATCGCGCCGCCCATCTGATCCTGCGGTATCTGGATAAAGACCTTCTGGTACGGTTCGAGCAGTGTCACATCCGACATCAGGATTCCTGCCTGGACCGCCTGCCGCACAGCCGGTATCACCTGCGCGGGACCGCGGTGTACAGCATCCTCGTGCAGCTTGACATCAACCAGCCTCAGCTTGATGCCCTGACTCGGCTCTCGTGACATCGGACCTGCGGTTGTTGCCTCCTCAAATCCCTCGATGATCAGTTCCATCGTCTCGCGCAGGTACTGGACACCTTTGGTCATGTCGATCAGCATATTCGTATCTGATATCGCAACGATGCTCTTTGCCTCGTCCTTGTCCATGCCAGCCTCGATCAGTTTATCACGCCGCTCGACCTTGTCCATGCGCATAGCAATCTCGCCTGATTTGATCATACCGACGATCTCAGGTTCCAGCGGCGAAATCTTGATGTAGAACCGGTTGTGCCTGTTCGGCGACTTTCCTTCGACCGGTCCTGCTCTGCCGGTCACGGTCTCGCGGTACACGACAATCGGCTCGGATGTGGTGATCTCGACACCTTTGTCCCTCTCGATCCGGTGGGCTATGATCTCAAGGTGCAGTTCACCCATTCCCGAAAGCAGGTGTTCACCGGTCTCCTCGTCGATCTTGACCTTCAGCGTCGGATCCTCCTTTGAGACCTGCCTTAAGACCTCGATCAGCTTCGGGAGATCTCGCATGTGTTTTGCTTCGACTGCTACCGTGACTACGGGTTCGCTTGCATGCAGGATCACCTCAAAGGGAGTCATTTCCCGAAGAGAGGTGGCTGTGCTTCCCACGATCGCATTCTTAAGCCCGGTTACCGCCGCAATATTTCCTGACGGGATCTTCTCGACCTCGAGCCGCTCAGGACCCATGAATACCCCCACCTGCTGGATCCGGTCGGGGCTTGACACGCCCGATATATGCAACTCCTGACCGCGGCGGAGCGTTCCGCTGAATAGCCTGCCTGTTGCGATCTCGCCGGCGTGTGGGTCTCTTGTGATCTTGGTGACCATGAGCGCAACATCGCCATCCGAATCGCACCCTGTCATCTGTTTCCCGATCTCGGAGTCTGCATCTCCGTGCCAGATCACAGGAACCCTGCGTTTCTGGGATACAAGCGGGTCTGGCAGGTGCCTGATCACCATGTCGTTTAACACCTCGTGAAGCGGGCATTTCTGGGCAAGCTCCTTCATATTACCTGTTGTACAGTAGTCATATACTTCTTTAAAGCTTATCCCGCTCTTTTTCATGTAAGAAACGCTGATAGCCCAGTTATACAGTGCAGATCCGAATGCAACATTTCCTTTTGCTGCATCGAGTCGCCATTCCTTGTATTTTTCCTCACTCATCCCTTTGATCAATTTATTTACATTATCGATAACTTTCCCAAGTTTGATCTGCATATTCTGGGCATCGACCTGCAGTTCATTGATTAACCGATCGACCTTGTTGATGAAGAGCACAGGGGTGACGTTCTCTTTCAGCGCCTGCCGGAGCACGGTCTCTGTCTGCGGCATCGCGCCCTCGACAGCATCGACGACAACGATCGCACCATCGACAGCCCGCATCGCCCGTGTCACATCGCCTCCGAAATCGACGTGCCCGGGAGTGTCTATGAGGTTGATTAAGTATTCATCGCCCTCGAACTCGTGCACCATGGAGACGTTTGCGGCATCGATCGTGATGCCCCGTGCCTGTTCCTCCTCATCGAAGTCCATAAAGAGCTGCCTGCCTGCCAGTTCCTTCGAGATCATGCCAGCGCCTGCAAGCAGGTTGTCTGTGAGCGTGGTCTTGCCATGATCGATGTGCGCAACGATACCGATGTTCCTGATATTCTCAGGGCGGCTCATCAGGTCACGAACCCGTTCAACCATTTTTTTCTTCGTACCCATATATCTTACCTCTAATTAAAATTGTTAGATTATCATTACCTTAGGATTTCAGTAATATTAAGCATTGTTGTGGCAGACCCCAAGCATCCTCATCGCGAGGTGTGCGGCGTTCTCGCCGTTATCGATCCCGACACATGCTACCGGCACACCCGGCGGCATCTGCGCAATCGAGAGCAGCGCATCGAGCCCTCCGAGTTTCTTGCTCACAGGCACCCCGATCACCGGTTTATCGGTCTTTGAGGCGATAACACCGGGGAGGGCTGCCGATAACCCGGCAATCGCAATAAATACAAGCGCATCACTCTTTTTGACATAATCATTCAGTTTTTCAGGATCGCGATGCGCAGATATAGCCTGAAGATCGTATTTCTCGCCAGATTCGTCCAGAACTCCTGTTACCTGATTGGCAATCGGCATATCAGACTCAGATCCAAGAATTATCGCAATTCGTGACATTTAAGGTAAGTTTCCTTCACCGCTCAGCTCATGCTGGCGTTCGATGTTCATTCTGATCAGGATCTCGAATATCTGTTTGATTGACCCGGTATCAAGATTCAGTTCGGTTGCAAGATCGATGGCTCGATTGAGAACGACATGGTTCTGCTCCTTATCATCAATACCCTTCCCTTCTGCCTTCTTCAACTCGAGAACGGTGCCTGCAAGGTCGGTGCGTTCCGCGATCAATTTTAGGATACCCTCATCGAGTTCTTCGATCTTTTTTCTGGCATCTGATAGTTCCATGTGGTTACCTCGGGTTGTGTTTATGCTTGTGTGATCCCTCTCTTGTTAGATGCTTTTTTTCATTCGTACCTGCAACTCTATAACTCTTTTGTCTGGTTCTATCGTGCAACCACTTTCGGGTTTTTTTGGTTCTCTCAACTGGAATGACGATTTGACATTATTTTATCGAGATAGGTAATAAACCGATAGCTTTATGTGGTCTATCAGTGTTTAATAACCAGCAATGCTGACCGAGGTGTGGTCGGCGTTGCCACGCCACTTGAAAAACAAAACGAGAAGGTGGTGAAATGAAAAAGAAAATAGAAACGAAAACGATCGAAAAGGATGAACACGCCGTCTCTCCGGTCATCGGAACCATCCTGATGGTCGCAATCACCATAATACTGGCATCGATCGTCGGTTCAATGGCATTCGGGATGAGCGGCAACCTGCCCCAGATGCAGATTGTGGTGGTGACCGCTGAACGGCTGAACTCGACAGCGATTGATTTCACTTATGCGGGCGGAATAGGTGCCGATTTTGTGCAGTATCTGAACGCAACCGTGGATGGAATCAATGTGACTACCACGCCGGTCTCGTAGCCCGCTGTCGGTTCGACATGGACATATAATCTTGACACAGGACTTTCCGACCGGAAACATGTGATCGTTGTCGCCACGTTCGACGATGGTAGCGCACAGGTCGTTCTTGATACGTTCGTATGAACGACCGCGCTTTGATTTTTTTAAGAGACCGTTTTACCCAAATACTCTGCAACGGTTGGCGCGATTTTTCGTTTAGTGCTCAACTTTCCTTAAAGGACATCGCATCCGCAATCTCTATCACCTTATTTATCGTTGCATCGTCCATCTCATCTATATCGATCTTGATCAGCATATTCACCCATTCCTCGTGCTTTAATAGCCACTCATAATCCTCCCTCATCCTGAAATTCTTTAAAACGCTGTACGCAAGATTGACTTCCGGCGTCCTCTCCATATCCCTATATGCATTCCGGATGAATCTCTCTGCTTCTCGCTTATCCTCTGGAATTGAAGCCATATCGATGGTTAACAGATCGTAAAACGTTTTATCACCCATATATTCTCTCCAATCCTCATGCATATCCCTAATCCGAGCATACTTCGCCACATCGTCATAATATCTGAGTAGCACCAGATATCACCGATCGTTTCCACTCCATGACGTTTTTCTGCTTCTGATCTCCTCCAGGTAGCCTCCGGGCAGAATTTCACCCATCATGTCAAGCATAAAATCGTATTCAAACCTCAGTTGTGGATTGTTCAGTATTCTGCAGACCTCTTCTGACAGTCTCTTATCCACGCCCTTCTTTTCACAGTTTTCTTCTTCTCCTCCCTTCAATTTCGCTCTGTCCACGCCGAGAAGCTCGTAGAATGTGGGTGCGCCATGAGTGAGGAGATTACGCCGTGATTCTCCATGATATACTCCCATGTAGCACGTTCTTTCTCTTCTTTTAGCCATTCATCGTGCTCCTCTATCAGTTCCCGCTTATCCTTTGCAGTGTATCCCTGCATGATCTTCAGGAAGAGGCGTAAAATCTAATGCCACTACCTTAAGCGGATGCCCCACCTCTAAATAATTCGTTACGAGCTTCTTCTCTGGTTTGAGTTGAGTAACGGACAAAGGTTTACGTCGGCGTTTGACGACACGCTGAACACTTGCGCCCAGGTCTATTCCTCACACGATAGCGAACAATAGCTTTCAGAAGATGTTCATACAAACGGGACAGGTGCTTTTCGTCAGCGAGCAGAAGTACGTCCTTAAATGCGTTTAACTGCTGTAATGTACCTTTGAAACTCAGGTGTCCGCGGTGAAACATCATACCGATGCGCCGCCTGTGCCATACCCGTTCGGATCCACATAAACTCCCCCCAGTTTCCATATCGTCCGATATCGCTCCTTCTGATCGAACTCGAAACTACACGCCACCAATCATCAATCCGATCAACTCAGCCCCGACCTTGAGCCCGTACGACCCATCCGCCACTGATCTCTCATCAAAGCGCAAAACCGAGTCAGCCCCGTGCCCATAGATCGCAAACGGCACTGGACCTGCCGTATGCGTCCTGATCGGTATCGGCGTCGGATGATCGGGCAGAACCATGATCACGCAGTCGGGACAATCATGTTCATACGAATCCGGACACAAAGAATAAATGGATAAAGAGATCAGAGTAGACGAGGATGTGATGATACGAGCATCTTTGAGATAGCAGAACCAAAAGAGGTTACGAAGATGGAAAACATCCGGAAAACAAAAGATTGGATTGAGATGGCGTTAGAAGATCTGGATTGCGCCATTGCAGGTAGTGCTGAAGAAAGATACCCTGCAAGTGTCTTTCATGCACAACAATGCACAGAGAAACTGTTGAAAGCGGTTTTATATTTTTTTGGTATAATCCACGAAAAAACACATTTTCCATCCGATGTGCTGGCTGAAGACATCTTAAACAATCCGGAGATGACACTTGAACTGCAACTCGATAAAGAACAGATCGAACTCATACTGAAGATGATTAATAACGCTTCTTCTCTTGAGAAACAGCGGAGCATGCCGAGATACGGGTGGGAGACGAGAGATAGAATCATAAAGCCATCGGAGATATACGATGAATCGAAAGCAAAAGAGATCATGGATCGAGCAATCGAGACGTTGGATGCCGTTTACGCCTTTTTTATATCTTTAAATATGGTTGAATTGGAGGGCGTGTTAGAGGAGATGGAAAGATGTTTGAAGAGATGATTAATGATTATGTAGGGAGAATAAAGGGATTGGATGTACGCGGTATCTTGCTATTCGGATCGGTTGCCAGAAACGATGCAAAGAAGCAGAGCGATGTGGACATACTCGTGATAGCATCGGGACTACCTGATATAAAGGAAAGATATGACTTTATACGGGTTGAAAAACCCTCCAGAATCGAGGATATCTGGATGACACCGGAGGAATTGGTTGAGATGGTCGATGCCAAGACCGGGTTTGTGGTGGATGCGCTGCTTGAGGGGAAGATATTACTGGACGATGGGACGATCAACGATGCGCGAAGTCGGTTGGTGGACTCTTTGAAGCGGTTAAATGCAAAGAAGTTGAAACACGGCTGGTTTATACCGAGGGATAATCTGAGAACGGTAATGTCTTTTGATTGAATTTTTCAATCACCGAATCATCAACTTAATCAGATCGCTCCCGATCCGCACCCCGTACGACCCCTCTGCCGCTGACCGCTCATCGAAGCAGATAACATCATCAGCCCCGTGCCCACATATCGCAAACGGTACAGGATCCGCGGTATGCGTCCGAAGTGGTATCGGTGTCGGGTGATCTGGCAAAACCATGATCACGCAGTCGGAACACCGGTCAAGAACCCTTCCTACGACCTTTTCATCAAAGCTCTCAATCGCCGCAACCTTCGCATCGATATCGCCTGCGTGCCCTGCCTCATCAGGCGCCTCGACATGAACATACACGAAATCATGATCCTCCAGAGCCCGCGCTGCATAATCCGCTTTCCCGGTATAATTCGTGTCAAGGTAGCCTGTTGCGCCCGGAACCTCGATCACATCCATCCCCGCGTAGATGGCAAGCCCTTTCAAGAGATCGACTGCCGAGATCATCGAGCCCGTAATACCGAACATCTCCTCAAACAACGGTATCTCCGGCGCTTTTCCCTGCCCCCAGAGCCAGATGTGGGTTGCAGGATTTTTCCCGGCGCGGACCCGCTCCTTGTTGACCCTGTGACCCGCGAGCACATCTGCCGACCTGATGATCAGGTCGCTGAGCACCTCGCTATCCTCGCCCTCTGGCATCTGCGACTCCATCGCCTCACCGATCACATCATGCGGCGGAATGCACACGGCAGTTGCGCCGATCCCGGCAGTCACCATGAGGTGGCGGTAGCTGACTCCCGCATGGAAGCGGATGCGACCTGACGAGAGCGTTTCATCGATCGAAGAGATCAGAACGGACGCTTCCTCGCTCGAGATGTGTCCTGCGCTGTAATCGGCGATCACACCATCCTTTACGGTGATCAGGTTGCATCTGAACGCAACCTCACTTTCTGAGAGTGTGACTCCCATGCTCGCAGCCTCAAGCGGTCCCCTGCCTGTGTAATACTTCTCGGGAGCGTATCCGAGAATCGACATATTGGCAATGTCGCTTCCCGCGGGCATCCCGGGTGGAACCGTTCGTGCAAGACCGCATCTGCCGTGCCTTGCAATGTAATCCATATTCGGTGTGTTTGCATACGAAAGAGTCGTTTTTCCACCGAGTTCGGAAAGCGGCACTCCTGCCATCCCGTCCCCAAGGAGAATTATGTATTTCATGCTGATTGTATCGTTCATCACGTTCATACGGTTCAGGTCATCCACGCCGCTTTTAGTCCATCTCGCGGATCATCTTTGCCAGCCGGTCGCAGCTGACCCCGTGCTTTGCCTCGCTGCATACCTTGATCTTCTCAAGGAGGGCGCAGAGGTGCTCCTGATCGAGATCATAACCGAGCCTTTCTGTCACGAACTTGAGCGCCTTCTTCCCTGTATGCTTGCCAAGGATGTAGTTCCTGCCCCCGCCAACGATCTCCGGCGAAAACACCTCATAAGTACTGGTATTCTCAAGCATCGCAGCGATATGGATGCCGGATTCGTGGCAGAATGCGTTCTCGCCGACGATGGGTTTGGTTCTCGCAACTCTGACTCCAGAGTACTTCTCCACCATCTTCGAGATCGACAGGAGATGCGAGAGATCGTATTTGTCGATGCCGTACTGGACCAAAAGCCCGACAAGCAACTCCTCAAGCGGCGTGTTCCCGACCCTCTCGCCGATGCCGTTTACTGTGGCGTGTAGTTGCGTTGCCCCGGTCTCCGCAGCCACGATGGTGTTTGCCGTCGCCATGCCGAGGTCGTTGTGGCAGTGGATGCAGAGCGGGGTCTTTGTTGCCTTTTTGATCTCTTTTATCATGAAATACGTGGTACTCGGATCAAGGATCCCCACCGTGTCTGCGATGCTCAAATAATCCGCTCTGTGCGCCTCGGCGATCTGGTAGACACGTTTTAGCACGTCTATGTCGGTGCGGGTTGCATCCTCGGCAGCGAACCTGACCGTGAGCCCGTGATCCTTTGCATAGTCGAGTACGTCGATTGCGCAGTCGGTAGCTTCACTGATCGTCATGTGGTGCTTGTAGCGCAGATGGATGTCAGAGGTTGCGATGAAGATGCTCACGATATCGACGTTCGCATCCAGCGCAGCATCGACGTCCGATCTCTTTGCGCGGGCAAGGCAGCAGATCCTTGCATTGAGCCCGAGTTTTGTTATTTTGCGTATCGTTTCGAGTTCTTCTCTTGAAACAACAGGGAACCCCGCCTCGATGATCTCAACACCGATATCGTCCAGTTTATATGCAATATCGATCTTCTCCTGCTCGGTAAAAGCAATCCCCGCTGCCTGCTCGCCGTCCCGCAGTGTCACATCGCAGATCTCGATGTCCTTTGGCTTCAGCTTGATGAAGTCCATCAACGTGTTTCTTGAGTATTCTGGGTGATCTTCCATGTTAGGGATGAGGGTCGGGTTTTAGAAAAAGCTTTGCGTTCACCGATCTTGATCACGACTTCCCGGTGCCGGATGGATCAGCGACCGATAGTATTAAATCCGTGCGCGATCAACATATCGCAGGAGCGCTGATGGTCTAATGGCTATGACTGGGGCCTTCCAAGCCCCAGGTCCGGGTTCGATTCCCGGTCGGCGCACTGCCTTTATTTTTTCGTCCGGTTAGCTGCCCATGTCCTGACATCGCTGCCAGCGAGTATCCCTGTTATAGAACAGATATCGGCATCGGTCTTGAACGCTGTCCCTGAGAAATGCGTTCTTGATGCTTCAAATCCCGCATCCCTGAGTAGATCGATGAACCCATCGATCTTCACCGGCGAAATCCCGACTGCGCGGCAGATTCGATGATGATCATAGAATGTCGGGACATCGATCTCGTTTTTACAGGTGTCAACGAGTTTGATCGCCTGTTTATCCGATTCCCGATCGATCAGCTCGGAAAGGACCGATTCACAGAATGCCTGGTCGTACAGACGCCCGAGCCACATCGGACCAGACGCCTGCATCCGGTGCCCGCATATCTGGCACCGATCAGGGATAAGGGGCGCAAGACTGGCTATCGGGTCCCTGAAACCGCAGTTATGGCAGTGAGCTATGAAACCAAGTTCTTTCATCGACTTATCAGCAGAAGAAACGCCTTTCAATACTCTTGTATACACACGGACATAGTGCCGCCTTGCATAAGCGAGGAGCGGGACCATCCCTCTGTCCCACACCGCGAGCGCCCGTGCGATCGCGCCCATCAGCACCCGAACCCCGGTCTCGGCATGATACTCGTTATTCACCGGCACACACGCGTATTTGCGGATTCCTGCATTCAGATGCGCCCCGCAGAGCGGCGCAGTGTCGGTTGCGGTTATGCAGAGCATCTTTCTGGCTGATCTCGATGCAGCGGCAAGGAATGGTGCAGGCGATCCAAACGGGTCGATATCAACGACATCGAACCGTCTCTGGTGGAGCAGGACATTTGCATCCTCGTTTGTGACAACGCAGGACGATTGAAGCCCGTTTAAAACGATATTTTGCCGGATCAGGTAGGCGGCATCCGGATCCCGGTCGTTGAGTGTTGTTGCAAGTCCGAGTTCTGATGCGGCACGCAAGCCCCGGATGCCGGTTGCAGCGAACGTGTCGAGGTATGATTCGATGGGATCTACCGTGCCGCCGAATGCTGCGAGAGACGCGATCGTGAGATCGCGGTCAGGGGTTGTGTGCGGGTTGTAGAACGCTTCTCCGAGTTCTACTGTGGTGCCGTGTTCGGTGATCTGGGCTGCCATTATTCCTTCAATACCGCTGTGTGTCTTCCACCGATATAGAAATTATGCTTTAGTTTGAATAAGATCTTTTTCTGATCGGGCGTCAGTTCGACGTACATGGTACATTGATGTTCCGTTTAAAGTATGTATAGCCTTCTGTGCGAAAGGTTTAAATATACATTATCATAAACATCATCAACGTCATCAATATCATCATCACCATATCAGGAGAATTCACACACAACATGGCATTAAAACACATCTTCGGAGAAACCCCAGTAATAAAAATACTGGATTTTCTGATAGACCACAAGGGATACGACTACTCCAAAACCGAGATCGCAGAACACGCGGGCATCGGCTGGACTACGATAAACCGTCACTGGGGAAACCTGGAGGACTGGAATCTCGTAACTCCCACCAGAAAGATCGGACGGGCAACGCTGTATAAATTAAACGAGGAAAACCCGATCGTTTCACAGTTACTCGAGTTTGATGAGGTTGCCGCAACCTATATGTCAGAACGCATTGCAGAGCAAGAACTTCGTGCGACCGTTGCAACGCCTGTGCCGGCAGCCGCCCATTAAGCCTGCCTGAATCACGGTCATGTCATGGTCCTTGCGCAATCACAACTAATCACAATTCCGCGCGCCTCAACTCGTGTATTCCGCATTGATCCGCACATATTCGCAGGTCAGATCGCAGCCCCACGCGACCGCCCCGCCCGCACCAAGCCCCAGATCCACAGCGATCCTGATATCCTTTCCGCTCATCTCCACAACAGCACCATCGATGATCCTGCCGCAATCCACAACCATAACGCCGCAGAGCGTAAGCGATATCAAGTCGGGATCGATATCGGCACCGGAATATCCCACAGCAGCGATCACCCGCCCCCAGTTCGGATCGCCGCCATGAACCGCAGTTTTAACAAGTGGCGACTGAACAATCGCTTTCGCTGTCTTTTTCGCATCCTCCTCGGTCTCTGCCCCGGTAACCCTCGCCTCGATGAATTTTTCTGCGCCTTCGCCATCGCGGGCGATCATCTTCGCAAGTTCAGTGCATACGTAATCGAGCCCCTCCTGAAATACATTTTCGTCCAGTCCATCCTCTTCAGCGGCAGCTGTCGCTGTCAGAAGCACCATGTCGTTGGTGCTGGTATCGCCATCCACCACAATCATGTTGAAACTACGATCTACCGCATGTTTCAGGCACGAATCAAGCGTTTCATGCAGCAGATCGGCGTCGGTGTAGACGAACGCAAGCATCGTTGCCATATTCGGGCAAATCATGCCTGATCCCTTCGCGATGCCACCGATTCTCACGCCTGACGACAATTCAACTGCGAACTCCTTCGAACAGGTGTCCGTTGTCATGATAGCCAGAGCTGCTGCCGCGCTTCCCTCCTGAGCATCGGATAATCCCGCGATCACAGAATCGATCCGGTTTTCGATCCAATCCATGTCAAGAGGCGCACCGATGACGCCTGTCGATGCAACGCCGATCGAATCGACAGTAACCTCGAACCTGTCTGCAACCATCTCTGCTGTGCGGGCGGCATCTGCAAGCCCACGCGTTCCTGTGAACGCATTTGCGCATCCACTGTTTGCAACGACCGCAGACAGCCGATGACCCGCGAGATGCTCTCTGGTGATGACAAGTGGCGCTGCAATGATCTTGTTTTTCGTAAAAACCCCGGCAGATTCCCCTTCGCCCGTGATCATGGCAAGTCCGTCCCTCCCTTCCTTGATTCCATGAGCACGCACGCCGCGAACAGCGCACACGCCGCCGGGTATTTCCTTCATCGATATATACTGTTGACCGCCCCCCTTTTATATCCATGCATCGCATTATTAGATATGGACCTGCTGACACTCTGCACCGACATCTCTGCCGCAATCACCAATGCGATTGAACCCGTCATCGGCACGCCAGAGTCAGGAATGGAACTGTACACCGGCGCAGACGGCACTCCCACAAAAAAAATCGATGAAATAGCAGAGAATGCCGCAATCGACGTTTTGAAGGCTGATGGTCGGAAGATATTGCTTATAAGCGAAGAGTGTGGTGAAAAAGTTATTTTTGGAGACCGCGATAACCAAAATACTAAGGTCGGCGGGAGCGATATCGATTTCACGGTCGTCCTTGATCCGCTCGACGGGACGTTCAACGTGGTGGCTGGTATCCCGTTTTATTCAGTCTCCATCGCCATTGGCATGACCGATCTTACTGATATCTCACTCGGTTTCATTGAAAATTTGCATTCAGGTGATGTCTATCACGCAGAGGCTGGCAAGGGGGCATACTGCAATAAAAGGCGCATCAACGTGTCAGAAGTCAGTGAACTGCAAAAATTGAGCGTGACTGCTTATGCATACCGGACAGACTCGACAAAAGTGATCGAGCTCGGAAGAGTCGTGCGGAGAATCCGGGTTCTTGGCTGTTCGTCACTCGAACTTTGTTATGTTGCCTCCGGCGTTCTGGACGCCTTTGTCGACTTTCGCAGATACCTGCGGATCACCGATATCGCCGCAGGAAAGATTATCATCGAGGAATCCGGCGGCAGAGTCACCGATACCACCGGAATGCCGCTTACTGGCGAGCTTTCGATCACATCGAGGGTGAGTATGCTTGCGTCCAACGGGCAGGTTCATGGGCAGCTACTGGATCTGGTTGCAGACGATTTTGTGATTCACGATTCAAAGGTCAACGGTTAAATGTTCATGAAACCTGCGGAAAGATCTCTGCAAGCTCTCTTTTTAGAAAAGGATCCATTTCGGTGCAGTATCCGTGCCCTTCCTTCCGAACGGTGTGCAGCGATTTCGGACCGGCGATCTTCATATATGTCTGCTGTGCGCTATCATACGGAACGATCGTGTCGTTCAAGGAATGGATCATCACAAACTTTCTCGGGCTGATTTCATTCAGATACGTGTCAGGATCGATCGATCTATAGAACCGAACCATGTCGGAGTCTCGTATCTGCCCGGAGGCGACCGCAGCATCGATTCCGTAACCGCACGTACTGATCGCGATCACACCACACGCATCCCTGTCGATCGCCGATGCGATGATCGCAAACCTGCCGCCGTTGCTCTCGCCAAGGTACAAAGTTCGGTCAGGATCGATTGCCGGCTGCTCTCGCAGGACTCCGGCGGCACAGAGCGCGTCATGCACCATCTTGTGCTGCGTCGGCTCTTCATCACGCAGAAACACGCCCAGATCACCCTCCATATCGATTCCGCCGAGATTGCGCTGATCGATTGCGATGCTCGCATAACCAAGACCGCACAGGTACTTTGCAAGCCCCTGCTCGCCCTCTTTGGTCACGGTCGCGCCTGGCAGCAGCACGATGCCTGGAACACGGTCTTCGGTATGTTCCGTATGTGGCACCCGCAAAAGCCCCTCGATATTTGCGCCCCTGCTCGTAAAGTTGACGCCATAGAGCGTATAATTATCCGCCGTTTCGAGCAGAGTTAACCGGAACACCGGTTCGCATTCCTGATATTTCAAAAATCCGTCATCGTTAACACTCCATTCCTGATCGGTAATGCATCCGGTGAGCACGACTGCGATTGCCATGACGGTGATCCAAGTAGCAAACGATCGTTTCATATCTCCTTATCTCCGCTCATTCATGGGCTGCCCCTGTCATCTCTGTCGTCTCTGTGGTCCCTGCTATTCTGGTTATCCTCGTTCCGGGTTCCCCGCCCGATAAGAACCCGGCGATCACATTTTCTTTGGAAGCGTTGAATATATATGAATTAATATCGATTTCGATCGCGAGCAGTTCAAGCACCTTGCCGAGCATCCCGCCGGTCACGTCGGTGCCTTCCGACCCCTGAATATGAGGTCGCACCGACTCGAAGTTCGCCCGCGTGATCAGCGGGACCACAGCCCCGTCCGCAAGCACGCCATCAACAGCGGTGCCAAGCCCGACGCGGGCGGCTTTCAATCTGACCACAAGATATGCCGCCAGTTGATCGCCAGAGATGATCGATGCGCCAGTCTTCCGGTCCATCACCACATCGCCGTGCAGCACAGGCACGATGCCGCGGGCAAGCATCATCCCGATCTGAGCAGTCTCCATCTCCGCGATGCGTCCGTTTTCTGCTACCATGCAACCGAACGGATGCACAGCCGCTGCTGGGACTCCGTTTTCAACCAGTGCCTCGATTACAAGATCGTTTAGCGATGTTACAGCCCGGTGGATCTCGATTATCCCGAAATTGGTGAATCCGTCCGGCGAACCGTGTTCCTTTGCCTGCGGATGCCCGAACGAGCCTGCACCATGAATAAGGATTAGCGGACCGTCCACGCCAGCAGGTGGGGTGGAAGTGATGAATGATGTGATCTCGCGGGCGCATCTGCTGATCGCGGCTGGCTTTGGTGTGGGCGTGTCGGTTTTCTCTGTGAGGACGCTGCCTCCGAGTTTGAGGATGGTCGGTGATGCAGTCATTGTATGGTGTTTTGATGAGGGGGCTATTGAAATTTGTTTTCTCTACCTGCCGCCTTTACGTTTGCACCTGTTCCTGAACCGGCAGTCAATGCCCCCCCAATCTCCTCAAACCCCTCAAACCCACTTGATCGCAGAATCCGCCGATCTCTGGTGATGATCAGCCCCTCGACACCGTCCAGACGCTCGATCAGTTCCATGCCCTCATTCTCGCCGAGCACGAAGACCGCGGTTGCCAGCGCATCGGCATCGGTTGCGTTTCTGGCAATGATGGTTACGCTCATCAGTTCCCGGGCAGCATACCCGGTCTTCGGATCGATGATGTGTGATGCCCGCGCCTCTTCGCTGAAATACCGCTCATAATTCCCGCTGGTTGCAACAGACCGATCTTCGAGGTTCATAATGGTAATATACTCGGTTTTGTTACTTGGATTTCGCAGAGCGACCCTCCACGGATCATCTTCTCTCTTGAAACCCATCGTCCGGATATCGCCGCCGGCATTCACGAGCGCGTGGCAGATATTGTGCTCTCTTAACACCTCGATTGCCCGATCGACGGCATATCCTTTCGCAACTCCGCCAAGCGTTATTCTCATCGATTGATGGCTGAAATACACGCTGTTATTTTCAATTGATATGTTTTTATAATTCACGAGTTTCAGCGTTTCATTGATCTCGTCACTGGTTGGCGGCGATCCTGCCCGTATCCTGGTCGTCCACAGGTTTATGACCGGTAAAATAGTGATATCGAACGATCCGTTGCTAAGTTCCGAGTATTCGCAGGATTTATCGATGATGTAGCATAATTCCGGGGACGTGTTCACGAGAAATCCGTTTTCATTCAATCTTGCGACCTCGCTGGCATCTGCGGCGATGTCCTCTGCGGTATGGCTCATCAGATGCTCGATTCCGTATATCTCTGCAAAAGCGCAATCGATAGCAGACTCTGCCTCGGACACATCCGGATGCATGACTGTAATGGTCACATCGGTATTCATCGCAACTCTTGTGCGCTCTATACGCTCGATATGAGGGGTGTCTGCGCATCCGGATACCAGTAGCGCGATTGAAAGAATTAAAAGAGCCAAAAGGATTTTTTTATCCATTTTAATTCAGCATCAGTGTCCATGATATAAACCAGAGCATCATGGTCATGAAAGCGACATAAAACCAGTCCTTCCAGTTAAACTGGGTCAGATCCATCCCCATCTGCATGTAAATCGGTTTCTGTACGTAGAATGCCAGCAACAGCAGCAGATATGAAAAATTCTCAGGTCTTTCGGTCGTTGGATACAGGAAATAAAAGCATATCATGCCAGATACTATACCAAGAGTGGACGAAACCACGGTCTTTATGATGCCGTCGATGTGCTTCTTCCGCCGGTCAGGTTTTTCTATGGCAGCTTCCGCATCCTTTTTCGCAGCTTCTTTCACGATCCTTTTTTTGCTCATCGGATCAACCATGTCGTGATCCTGTATCAATGTTGTGGTCAAGCATATGCCGGCAAAGTATATGTCCTGCCCGCGGTAATGGTGTATGATGCTGACCATAGAAGAGGGAACCATTGCAGTCAGACTGGCACGATCCGCAATCGCCGCCCGCCTTTCTGGAGAATCTATGGAAACCGGCGACCTGCCACGGATATTTGAGGAGAAGAGGGGTGTCTTTGTCACCCTGCACAAGAATCATGACCTCCGCGGTTGCATCGGCTATCCGGAACCCATAATGGCGCTTTCGGATGCGATCTCTGACTCTGCGGTGAGTGCTGCGTTGCGTGATCCCAGATTCCCGCCTGTCAGGTCTGATGAGATTGCACATATCGTGATCGAGGTGACTGTGCTGACCCCGCCGGCTAAAATCGATGCAAGTCCGCGAGATCTGCCAAAACACATCAAAATTGGAAAACACGGGCTCATCGTCAAAAAAAGTCTATATCAGGGTTTATTGCTGCCGCAGGTGGCAGAAGAATGGGGTTTCGATGCCGAGGAGTTTCTCAGCCAGACCTGCATCAAGGCAGGGCTACCTCCTGACGCGTGGCTCGCCGGCGCAGAGGTCTTCTCGTTCGAGGGGCAGATCTTTACAGAGACCGAGCCTGGCGGAGAGGTCGTGGAACGGACTTGAGCGGTAAAGTGGCGCCCAGACCACATTCCCTGCGGCTCATGGCAGCTACGCAGGGCGGTGCTCCAGTTCACGCAGAAAAACGCCTGCAGTCATGGTGTCGCCCATCCCAACCGTGGTTACCGGGCTTTCGCACCGGAGCGACGGTGCAACGCAGACTACGTAGCCGTTCAATTGCAGATGCACGCCGCTGCCGATCCGCTCTCCATGAAAACGCTCCTGCACCATCGAGCATTCACGAACCCCTGCATTGCTCGGCGGCAGATCCCTGATTGCGGCGTGTGCTGATGCGATATCGGCGTGTCCGGATATGGCGAGCGCACCAGACGCCGACGCGCCGAAGTTCAGTGAGTCAAGCTCGGATCGCGCATCCATGTATGCGGGATCAAAGACGCTCACGATAAAATCTCTTGTGTGGATGCATAGTCTCGATATTCCGAGCTCGTCGATCGATTGAACCGACCTTTCGATGATGTTTCTCGCTGAAATATCCGTATCATCCCCCAGAAACTCCTCTTCGTTCATGCCGATGCTGTCCACGATATCAGAGAGGCTGGAGATCATAAAATCGGTGATGCCGCTGTCAAAAAAGTCTCCCATTTCAAAATGAATCCGCAAATCCGGATTTACTGATTTCCAACGTTTCAAATGCTCAAGAATCGGCTGCAAACAGTCGATGTACGTGGATCCGTTAGGATATGTATCGCGAAGCAGATGGAAGCCTGAGATCAATGCCCCGTCCATTTCTTTGATGTGCGCAAGAGAATAATCCCGAAACGCGTCATCCAGGTATAGAGAGCTGTTTTTAGGATCGTAGGTCGCTATGATACGGTTGTTGTTCGGCGCAATGATCGTTCTGCCGCAGAGTGTGACCCTATCTCCCTTCTTGAAATCGAAGACGTGGTGCAGGGCGTCCTCCTCGCAGCTAACAGCGTCGTCCGGCTTTAACATGACGATCTTCTCATTCTTGTAAACCGGAATCCGTATCGTATCTCCTGAGAAGAGATCAACCTGTCTTCTTGACGGACACGCCACATTCGGGATCGCCAGCGATGCTCCGAGATTGGACAGGACATTCGCAGCGATCCCCGCGTTTCCGCCCAGACGCAGCACCGGTTCTTTCTTCATCAGAGGCAAGAGCACAGGTTCAGGGATGGCATCAGGCGTCTCGACCAGAAACTCGCCCCCGTTTCCTCTCTCCATGCATCTTAGAAGAAGAGCGAGCAGATCGCCGATGCTGCTGATCCGGTTCGGCGGATCTTCGATCAGGCGCTCGATTTTAGCACCGAGACTGTTTTTCTCGATGTACTCGGTGATCTTATCCCCGTTGATGGCACATACCGAGTCAATATTGACGTTGCAGCAGCAGAGCACCCTCATAGAGATACCCCATCATCGAGGTCTATCATGCAGCCTGCACCCTGCCCGATCCCTTCGTCGATGCGCACCTCCAGTCTGCTGACATCAAGGTCGCTGGTTTCGATCATGCGGGCAAGTTCGCCTGCAACATAGATGCACAGGCTCTCGGCACTCGTTGAATCGATAGGAATAAAGGCGATATCCTCGATCGGGAGCTGGTATCTCTTCTCGCCGATATCGATGACCACACTGTCGTCATTCTTCGTGATGCGGATGCGAGGGTCGTTCTCTGCGACGATAACATGGTGATCGAGCCGGCTGCATATCTGTGCAATCATCTCCTTCAGCAGTTCAAAATCGATGATGAACTCTCCGGTTCGTGTCCCGTGCACCCGCACGTTCACCGCATACGTATGCCCGTGCAGCCTCCCGCACTTCGGATGATGCGGTATCAGGTGACATGCCGAGAATCTGAGTTTTGCCATCCAGCCATCAAGTTCAATCCACAAAACATCACCTTCGTGCTACTTATACTACTTATGGTATTCTAACGCGTGCGATCAGGTCAGGATCTTCTTGATCTTCTCTGCTGCCTTGTCAAGTTCCACAAGAACAAGTCCAAGACCTGCATCGGGTGGTGTAAGCACCACAACCAGCGCCTTTGGTCCAGCCCCAACTGCAACCAGCTTTCCATCGTTCGATTCAACGATCAGCCGATCCGGTACCCCCCTTTCCAGCTCGGTGGACGCAGTTTCCGCAGCACCAAGCATCGTTGCGGACATGGCGGCGAATACCTCCTCATCGCCGTGTGACATGCGCGATGCTATGAGCAGTCCGTCCCGACTCGCAATCACACTTGATTCGATCTCTCCGGTGTTTATGAGATCTGATAAAACCTTGTCGAGCATTTCAGGTATATTCATGATCACTTCCCCGTTAAATCAAAGCGTATAACACATTCCCCTGTTTTTTCGTAATTGTCTGCATCCTTGTGTCCGCCTTTGACATTCTGACTGAGTATATTCTGTATCAGGCAGGTTGCAAGAATGCCGACCGGACAGACCCTTGTCGGGGGAATACCAGTCTTCTCACGCACACCTTTTCCAAGATGGTGCTTGCAGTTCAGTGTTGTCAGCGTCAAAATATCATCTTCGAGCGTCACCTTCACATCATCGGCACTCACGCTACGTTCGAATAATAGCTGCAACTTCTCGATATCGGTAAGATCGGTCAGGTCCGTATCGGCTGCAAGGTATTCGATGATATTTTTTCCGTATTCGTGGGATAGATTCCGGATGATCGCCTTATAGCCATCTCCGAACATCTTCTGAGCGGACACCATGAACCCCCTTGAGATAATCATCTCCGACTCGATGAATCGATCGGTAGATCTTTTTATCTCGTCAGTCGATTCCACTACCATAGATGTTATTCTGGTATTTTATAATACATAACGGTTTCGTCGGTCCGATGTAGCTAATAATTCATGCACCCTCGAACCATCCGATCATCTTCCTGACACCCTCCTCAAACCCGACCTTCGGCTCAAACCCGAGTTCCCGAATCCGGGTGATATCGGCGTACAGCGTATTCACATCGCCAGCCCATGTTTTGCCGCCGTAGCGTATCTCCGCCTCAGGCGAGATGATCGAGACCATCAGCTCGGCAAGTTCCTTAATCGATGTCGGGCTTCCGCCGGCTGCATTGTACACCCCGCGCCCATGCCCTGCCACCAGCACAAAAGCATCAGCCATGTCAGAGACGTAGCAGTAGTCCCTGATCTGCTCGCCTGTGCCAAGAACCTCGAGAAGCGACGGATCCCGCCTCAGTTTATGTATGAAGTCGTACATCACGTATCTCGGCTGTCTTGGTCCGTAGGTGTTGAAGATCCGTATCGCTGCAAAGTCGATTCCATAAGTCTCCTTGAATGCGAATCCGTACCGTTCGCCTGCGAGTTTTGAGGCGCCGTAAGGCGAGATCGGCTGCAGCGGATGACCCTCATCGATCGGCGTCCGAATCGGCTCGCCATAGACCGCCGCAGTTGACGCATACACGATCTTTTCCACATTCGAATCCTGACACGCCTCTATTACGTTGAACGTGCCGAGTGCGTTCGTTTCAAAATCGTATCTTGGATCCTCTGTCGAATGCGGCACCGATGCATTCGCGCCGATATGAAAGACCACATCGATATCTGCATCCTTGATTGTTTTTTTGACCAGACCTGCATCCCTGAGATCGCCTTTTACAAATATCGCACCCTCTGGCAGGTTCTCTTCCTTTCCGGTACTGAGGTTGTCCAGTGCCGTTACCGCGCACTCGCCAGCGAGCCTGTCAACTATATGGCTTCCTATGAACCCAGCCCCGCCAGTCACCAGAACGTTCTTTCCTTTGATCATGGTATCTGAATCCGGGATTGGTTGTCACTCATCATATATCTTTACATCAACCACCACATGCACGACCCCGGGCGCATATTTCTTGACGGTGCGCTGCCCGATTATGTCCACGCTGCGCCCACACTCATGCGCCGCGTCTTTGATGCGCCGGATCGGTCGCTGATATCTCAGCGCTTCAGGCGTACCCTCGTGGTAATGTATTATGCCACCAGATCTCGCCGCACAAAGCCCCGACACGAGTTGTTCGTGCGTCACGTCAAGATAACCCATGATCACCCGATCTGCGACGTTCTCCGGGGATTTGATTGCGCAATCACCATGCACCGGAAGAACAACTTCCTCTACCCTGTTGATCCTGATATTCTCTCTGAGATAGTGATATGCAGCCTGGTTGAGTTCGATTGCAATGACCTTTTTTGGGTGCGAATGAACCGCGATCTGGATCGAAAAATAGCCGATGCCGGCAAACATGTCCAGAACAACCTCGCCATCACACATTTCACTCAGCCGCATCCTTTCTGCGAGATTCCCCTGCGAAAACATGATTCTGCTCGCATCGAGTCTGAAGTAGCACCCGTTCTCCTTGTGGGTGGTTTCTGTTCCTGACATGCCTGCAATCACCTCGCAGATCGGCTCCCGGAAGCGTCCTGCAACGCCCCGGTTCCAGAGCACGGTGCTGCATCTCGGATACATTGCAAGAAGCGCATCCCCGATCGCGTTTGCATGGTGCTTTAGCGCATCCGGGATGCTGACAAGGATCACGGCGCCAAGAATCTGCCAGCCGCGCGGGAGCAGTTTTGCCTCTTCGGGGGGGAGGCGGAGAAGGTCGCGGAGGTGTTCCATAAGCTTAACCTCATGGAGTGTTTGGTGATAAAGGTAGCTTGTCTGGCATCTGCAAAAACATCCATCCAAAACCCCGAGAGGAGAATCCTGCCAGCACCAACATTATTTACACAACAGAACAAATACATATAATATCTGCACTGGTCCGGGACGGAAATGTCCGACCCTATAACCAATAGCGCAGAAGAGAATTAACAATACCGAAGAGCTGAATAACGTGCTTCATGAGACGCTATACCGGGGATACGAACGTTTACTGACCGATGAGGTCAAGAAACACGGTGTGCCACGCCACATCGCTGTGATCATGGACGGGAATCGCAGATACGCGGATCGTGTGCGCATCGTGCGGTATTACGGGCATATCTATGGCGCCAGAACCACAGAGCAGTTCCTTGAGTGGTGCTGGGAACTCGGGATAAAGCAGACAACGATCTATGCATTCTCAACCGAGAACTTCTCACGCCCCAGACCTGAGCGTGACAAGATATTTGAGATCATCGGCAAAAAACTCGACGAACTTGCGGACGATCCTCGCACCCACGAGAGGCGCATGAGGGTTCTGGCGATCGGCGAGACGCATCTACTGCCCGCCCATCTTCAGGATGCGATAAGACGTGTGGAAGACGCTACCTGCAACTATGATGGAATTCATCTCAACATCGCGATCGCTTACGGCGGGCAACGTGAGATTCTTGATGCGGTGCAGGATATGGCTCGCAAGGTCAGGGAGGGCAAACTGCGGGCTGACGACATCGATGAATCGGTCGTCTCACGCCATCTGTACACAAACGGCGTCGCTGTCTCGGATGTCGATCTGATCATACGAACAGGCGGCGACATCCGCACCTCGAACTTTCTCCCGTGGCAGGCGAACGGAAGCGAGTGTGCAGCCTATTTCTGCGCGCCGTTCTGGCCCGAGTTTCGGAAAATCGACTTTCTCCGGGCGATACGGGTCTATCAGATGCGGGAGCACGAACAAAAA
>DAOVGO010000132.1 GCA_030672345.1 Methanosarcinales archaeon
TGGAACGTCGGCAAAGGCAGGCTCGATTCAGAATTTTATCGCGATTATGTCTCTGGAAGACCCAGATACGAGGGTGGAAATGTGATCCTTGAGCGTTTAGGGGTGTATGAGCGGCTCGGTGCAGAAACAGACGATGAGAAAGAGGAGATACTTGAACAATACTGCACCCGCAAGAACGAACTGTTCAAAGAACTGGTCAGCAAGGGCGGATTCAAAGTCTTTGAGACCTCAGTTGCGATGATCGTTGAAGCGCACGCCAGAGGGGTGATTCAGGCGATGGCATCAGCCTCAACGAATGCGAAGAACCTGATCATGCAGATAACCGGCGATCGTAGGTTCGGAATACAGGATACGCTTTATTCGCTCTTTGAAGTGGATGCTTCAGGATTATCTGGCAAGAGCAAGCCAGAAATATTTGCGTTTGCGGCAGAGCGGTTGCACGAGTTATCAGGCGGCAGGATCAAGCATTATATCGTGTTTGAGGATGCGCCGTCCGGCATAGAGGCGTGTAAGGAGAACCGGATGTTTTGCGTCGGAATACGGAGGATCGGAGATCGGTCCATCCTTGTTGAGGCTGGTGCTGATATCGTGGTCGATGATCTCGGTGAACTGATTTATGGTGAGTTGAGATCGAGGTTTATTGAGGCTGGGTTACCAGACGTTATGAGAGCCCCTAATCATCCACTCCACCACACATTCGCGCCAGAATAACCTGATAACCCCTGTCGCATCGACAGATTCTTATTGCATAACACTCGTTTATGATAAATACAAACTAATAATAGAAACAGGAGTAACAAAAATGGATAACATATTATATCTTGCACCTGCTGCCGGAATTATCAGTCTGGTATTTGCAGGTCTGTTCGCACGTCTCGTCCTGAAGCAGCCAACCGGTACGAAGGAGATGCAGGAGATCGCATCGGCGATTCAGGAGGGTGCGATGGCGTATCTGAACCGGCAGTACAAAACGGTCGCAATCGTTGCGATCATACTGGCTGCTGCGATCGCTTTTCTGCTTGAGGACGGGTCAAAGATTGCGGCAGGGTTTCTTGCCGGTGCAGTAGCCTCTGCCGCTGCGGGGTACATCGGCATGAATGTCTCGGTTCGCGCAAACATTAGAACCGCGAATGCAGCGAAAGGCGGAGTTGAGAAAGCACTCTCCCTTGCATTCAGGGGCGGCGCGGTGACCGGACTTTCCGTTGTTGGTCTTGCGTTGCTTGGCACCAGCGGGTTCTACATATTATTCGGAGGGCTTCCTGAGAATGTCTACCTGATCGTGGGCTTCGCGTTTGGTGCGAGCCTGATCAGCCTCTTTGCAAGGGTCGGAGGCGGCATCTATACAAAGGCGGCGGATGTTGGGGCTGATCTCGTCGGCAAGGTGGAAGCAGGCATCCCTGAGGATGATCCGAGAAACGCGGCGGTGATCGCTGATCTCGTCGGGGACAACGTAGGGGACTGCGCGGGAATGGGTGCGGACCTCTTCGAGACGTATGTTGTGACCGCGCTTGCCGCGATGCTTCTTGGTGCGATCGTGGTCGGTGAGTACCCAAACGCAGTCACATACCCGCTGATGCTCGGAGCGGCGGCGATCGTGGCATCGATCATCGCGGTCTTCTGTGTCAGGCTCGGCAAGGATGGGAAGATCATGCGTGCGCTGTACAAGGGCGTTGCAGCCGCCGCATTGATCAGCGTGGTGGCGTTCTATTTCATCACCGACATGCTGATGGATGGCGATATCGGATTCTTTTATGCAACGCTTGTCGGGATCGTGATCATGGTGCTGATCGTGATCATCACCGAATACTACACCTCAGTCAATTTCAGACCCGTAAAGACGGTTGCTCGTGCATCTGAGACCGGTGCAGGCACAAACATCATCTCGGGGCTTGCTGTCGGTCTTGAAAGCACTGTAATGCCGGTGATCGTGATCTGTGGTGGCATACTGGTCTCATTCATCGTGGTTGGCGGACTGAACGATGCTGCCATCGGCGTGTACGGCATTGCTCTTGCGGCAATCGCAATGCTTTCGACGACAGGGATCATCGTTGCACTCGATTCGTACGGACCGATCACAGACAACGCAGGGGGCATCGCAGAGATGGCTGCGCTTCCATCGAACACCAGGGATGTGACCGATCAACTCGATGCCGTCGGAAACACCACGAAAGCGGTGACCAAAGGTTATGCGGTCGGATCAGCCGCTCTCGGCGCGCTTGCACTCTTTGCGGATTACAGGCACAATGTGAAGCTTGATGCCGGCATGCTCGGTCTTGATAACCCGATGGTGTTAGTCGGGCTCTTCATCGGAGGGCTCCTTCCGTTCCTGTTCAGCGCTGTCACGATGAATGCGGTCAGCAAAGCCGCTTTCGAGATCGTGGAAGAGGTGCGGAGGCAGTTTCGGGAGATTCCAGGCATCATGGAAGGAACCACAAAACCAGAGTACGGGAAAGCAGTGGATATCGTGACAAAGGCTGCTATCAAAGAGATGGTGATTCCGGGCATTCTTGCGATCGGTGTGCCGCTTGCTGTCGGCATCGTGCTTGGTCCGGTTGCACTCGGCGGGCTGCTGATCGGGATCATCGTTGTCGGGCTCTTAATGGCGCTATTCATGGCAAACAGCGGCGCTGCATGGGATAACGCAAAGAAACTGATCGAGGATGGTGCACACGGCGGTAAAGGCTCTGATGCACACAAAGCGGCAGTCGTCGGCGATACCGTCGGCGATCCGTTCAAGGACAC
>DAOVGO010000121.1 GCA_030672345.1 Methanosarcinales archaeon
GATTTCGGCGATTTTATCTGAAATAACATCACGAAGTGAGATTCCGGTAATCGCCTCCTCCACCCCAATCTCTTCTGGTGTTTTCTCGGGTTTCCTGGTTTTTTCGGCTCCCACTCCCCCGTCCTGCATCATTCTAAAATCACAGCTCGGGCAGCCGATCTTTCCCTGGTACCTGAACATGGGCGCGCCGCATCGTTCGCAGGTCTCTGCGAGCATGGTTCCGCCCAGTTCGAGCATCCGTGACATAACATCGATCTCATCCATGGTTAGGTCGCTCCTCGCATCAAGCAATTGTATACGCGGGGAATTGTAAAGCTACCCTTCTGGCAATGGCTGCCTGCTTGTGTGGCGACGGAATCAGAGAACCCACTGAAATACGACTCGGGTTTACCGCAATTTATCCGGGGATGTTCTTTTTGCGTTTTGGAGATTTCAGGTCACGGTCACGGTTCCACGCATCGCGCTCCCGTAGCCGGGGCAGTAATACGAGTAGCTGCCGGACGCTCTGAAGGTGTGTTTGAACTTCTTGCCGTAGCTGATCGACTGGTTCTCCCAGAGCCCGTCCTCGCTCACCAGTATGTAGGCAACCATGGGAGATTTCTGGATATTGATCCAGTTCAGTGCCTCGCCAGCGCGAATCTCTGGATTTTGCGGGGTGAATGCATAATTATCGAGGTATACGGGTTTTGGCGGTCTCGGCGTTGGTGCGGGGCCTGCACCACCTGCTGCTGCCTTTAGCATCACCAGCGCATCCACCGATGTAAGCCTGCCATCGCGGTTCATGTCGCCCCATCTCTGCCCCCGACCGGCAGAATCGGTCCGGTAACCATCGGGCGTGTCCGGCTCTTTGTCCCATGCGTCGGGCACGCCGTCGCTGTCAGAGTCTGTGGCTGGGATGACTTCTACAGGTGTTGGTGTTGGGGTGGGAGGCGGGGTGAATGCCTCGTGGATCGTGTACTCCGCGTACGGATAGAACCTCAGCGTATTGTTATCTGCCACCCTGAAGAGCATATCCTGCATAATCCAGACGTTGCTGTTCCTGCGGAGGTCTATGTCGCAATCGTTCCTGAGTGTGATACCAGAAGCACTTGCAGTTGTGACCTTCATATCGCCATAAGTCTCACCGATGCTCACCACGAGGACATCGTTGTCGATCAGGAAGACGTACTTCAACTGCACTATGTTGGAATCCGTGCCTCTGAATGTTGCATCGACATAGCAGGAGAAGACAACAACGTCTTCCACTCCGGAAAGGTCTGCGGTGTACATGTACACCCTGTTGCCGCCAGCGCTTGTATCGATCACCTCGCTGTCGAGTTCCTTGCCATCCTTGGCAAGCGATAACCATACCCTGTCGCCTTCAAGATTAATCTGCTGTGCAGTAAGCGTAAACCCACCGCCAAGGTCCCACGCCTCTCCTACTAATAAGGTCTTCTTGTCGCTGCCTTCAAACTCAACCAGCAGTTTGGAAAGCTTGTTACCGTGCGGTGTTGTTGAACCGCCTGTACTGATAGCTACGTACTTCTCCCCCATCCAGCTCTCGATGAAGTACTGGGTGACAGTATTACCACTCACTATACCAAGACCGCTCGCCACGCCATCATCGACGATTGCATACGTCTGCGGCACAGGTGTTGTGCTATAGACCAACTTATCTTCAGCGATGGTCCGATTGTCATACCAACGGAGTTCCTCGATAGCCAGCTGCTCTGTCAGCAGATCGTCGTCCGGATCGTAATAGAACGCCGCGAAGTTGTAGGGATTCCATGTATAGCCGGTGCCGATGTTTGAAGGGGTTCCAACCGGATAGATCCAGCTCGAATCGTTTACCTCCACGACCGTCCCGCGTATCTCATAGTCGCCTGCTTCTGTGTAGACCTTGCATGGATAGAATCTCACCGTATCGCTCTCTGCCACCATGAAGAACATGTCATCCATGATCTCGATATTGCAATCACCATCCCTGGAGAGGTCGATGGTGCCATCGTTCTTGAGTGTAATGCCAGAAGCACTTGCAGTTGTGACCTCCATATCGCCGTATATCTCGCCGGCACACACCTCGAGGACCTCGTTATCGATCAGGAAGACGTACTTCAACTGCACTATGTTGGAATCCGTACCTCTGAAGATCGCATCAACATAGCAGGAGCAGACGACAACGTCTCCCACTCCGGAAAGGTCTGCGGTGTACATATACATCCGGTCGCCTGTGGCGCTTGTATCGATCACTTCGTTGTCGAGTTCCTTGCCATCCTTGCCAAGTGATAACCATACTCGGTCCCCCTCGAGGTCGATCTTGCCGGCAGTGAGCGTAAACCCGCTGCCAAGGTTCCACGCCTCGCCCTCTGACAGAGTCTTCTTGTCGCTGCTGCTTTCAAACTCGACCAGCCGTTTGGCGAGTTTGTTACCGTGCGGCGTTGTTGAACCGCCTGTACTGATAGCCACGTACTTCTCTGCCATCCAGCCCTCGATGAAGTACCGGGTGACAGGACTACCATTCACCGTGCCGAGACGATTCGTCACACCACCATTGATGATCGCGTACGTCCGCGGCACATGTGTTGTGGTGTAGATTAGCCTATCCTCAGCGATGATCCGGTTGTCTGCGCCAGTGAGAAGATGAAGAGTCAGCGCCTCTGATCCGGCGTCATTGTCCGGATCGTAGTAGAACGCCGCAAAGTTATATGGGTTCCATGTGTGGGTGTCTGCATAAGCACCGGCGCTTCCGACTGCCCTCAACTGACCCCTCCCGTTCGCCTCCACAACCTCGCCACGGATCTCGACGACTTCATTCACAGGAGTTGGCGTCGGCGTTGGTGTAGGGGTTGGAGTTGGGGTCGGTTCAGGTTCGGGGCATTCGTGACTGATATACGGATAATACCTGTAATTCTGCACGCTATTCCCGTCCAGATCACCTGCGAAATGTAGCCAGAGACCATCTGCGATGTGGAAATCCGAGTCCGGGTCAAGAGAGATATCCCTGTCGCTCTCGAGCCGGACCGATTCGGGCGTAACCGTCTGCACGTCCAGTATTCCGGCTCCATCATTGATGACACTCACGAGATCGTCGTCGATCAGCGTTGCACACTTGAGTTGCACAATATTGGTGGTTGTGCCGCGGAATATGGCATCCACGTACACGCTGAAAACCGGCACATCAGCCTCAGAGCCTGCACCTGCCTGATACACAAAGGTTCGCTCAGTCCGGACGTCCTCTGTTGTGATAGTATATTCCCCAAGAGAGCCGCTGATGCTCATACAGTTATTAAACCAATCTCCCTGATCATATAACCGGATGATGGAGGAGTAGACCTCGCCACCATCCTTATTAAGCGTGAGCCGGACCTCATTTGCATCAAGATCGATCTGTTCCGCGATCAGGGAGTATCCGTTACCGAGATACCATTCCTCGCCTGTGGCAAGCGTCTTTTTGTCGTATTTGTCCATCTCCATGATGACTGGCGATATCACGTATGGTTTGCCATTGATCGCCATGTATTTCTCCCCGAACCACCAGATCTCGAAGTATTCGCCAATCTCGTGGTTCGCGTAGTTTGATTCGACCCTGTGTGTAGTGTACACAAGATCTCCGCTGGCGATTGCGTCTGGCATTGTAACCGTTGTCGTGAGTGCCTCTGACATGATGTTTCTGTCCACGTCGTAGTGCAGCCCGGCAAAGTTCTGACCGGTCCATGTGAACGGAGCGATCTGGAATGCCGCATCCACGACTTCGCCGCGGATCTCAATCCCTCCCGGCTCCACAATTGCTTCCTGCTCTGCGGCGATGTGTTCAATGGTTACCGTCACCGTTATGGTCTGCGATCCCGCCTTTCCTGCATCGATACGCAGTCTGCCCTGATGCTTGCCATCAGGTGCTGTTGCAGGTATGGTGACCATCAGTGTGGCGGTGGCAGCGCTCTGTTCTGAGATTTGCAGGGGGTGGTCCACGTTAAACGTCATTCCAGCCTCGGGATTGCCGTAAGCAGCCACGCTGCTTAGAGTCATCGAGGTATCGCCGTCATTTATGATCTGGAAATTGACTTTCTTGATCTCTTTCTCCTGCCCGTCAAATACAACCGTGCCTGCATTGATGTTCGGGAGCGGGGCAAGGTGCGCCGGAATCAGACGGTCGACGTTGATGGTGATGGTGCCGCTGCCATAAGCGAAATCGGCGGTTGCGAGGTATGTTCCTTCGCTAACCGTCCCTGCAACACGCACCTTGATCTGCACATCCTTCGAGGCACCAGACGCAATGGTTATGGGAAAAGAGGTTACTGTTGTCAAGTTGATGTCGCCTTCTGACACCCGGAGCGATGGTGCATACACGGTCATGCTCGCGTTCCCGGTATTTTTCAGCATGGGCGTCACAATCTTCTCCTGCGCTTTCGCATCCCCATACCGTGCATCCAGCGTGACATCACACGTTGTGTCTGTCACAGAGAGTTCTGCCTGCGCAACCTGCATAAGCATGAAAAATATCATAAGTAAAAATATAATCTTTCTCATCGAATCACCTTGTTTCCAAATAAGACATCGACAACATCCCTTATTGACAGGGCAGATTGTGCAGCCGCCGATACTACAATTCCGGTCATGAATCGACCCCTTCGACCGCGGCATCCAGCATCACCAGCGCATCGACCGATGTAAGCCTGCCATCGCGGTTCATGTCGCCCCATCTCTGCCCCCGACCGGCAGAATCGGTCCGGTAACCATCAGGCGTGTCCGGTTCTTTGTCCCATGCATCGGGCACGCCGTCGCGGTCAGAGTCTTTGGCTGGGACTGGAGGTTCGTCCGGTTCAACCTCGTAATAATCGGTCACCCGCCAGCCGTCAGGTCCTGTGACCCTGAAGAAGACCGTCGTGTTCTGTACCGAGAGCATCTCGATGTATATGGAGCTGCCGCCGTATGTCTCGTATCTGAACGGAGTATCGCCTTTGAATAACGTAATCGTCCTTTCAGGCACCATATAACTTGAGATACGTAACTTTGCGGAGTCGATGACATCTGTTGTTACCCCAGCGACCTCTATTTGTATGTCGTAGTTGATCTCGATCCCCTCATTGACCCTCAAATCATTATCAACGATCGCGCTGTCGTCATCGCTACCAGCGGGCGGGGTGGCGTTCCACTCCGGTGGATATGTACCGCCGCCTCCGCCACCCGATGCGCCGCGGATGGTGCGCTTCATAAACGGGTAGAACCGGATGGTCGAGTCTTCTGCGGTCCTGAAATACATCTCGTCCATGACCTTTTCGGTGATTCCGGGCTCCAGACTGACGATGGCATCGTTTCTGAGGACGATCCCTCCGGAACTTGCAGTCACAACCCTCATGCGCTCAAACCTATCACCGGCAGCGATCTCCAGCAGATCGTTATCGATTAAGAAGACGTACTTGACCTGCACGATGTTCGCATCAGTTCCCCTGAAGACAGCAGTCACATAGCAGGAGAAGATCGGGACATCGTCCTCGTCTCCGATGTCCACGGCACAGGTGCATACTTCTCTGGATGAAACGACTGTGCTGTCGAGTTCTATACCATCCTTGTTCAGTGTGAACCATACCTTATCACCATCGAG
>DAOVGO010000176.1 GCA_030672345.1 Methanosarcinales archaeon
GTACATCATCGCACCATCCCTGCATGCGACAACACACGCAGGAACGATCCGCTCCGAGTCCACACAGAGCGTGCACTTATGCGCCACACCATCCGACCCGACATAGATGTGCCCTGCAGGACACGCATCCTCGCACGCACCACACCCCGTGCATAACTCAGCATCCACAACGAGAATACCCGAAACATCCTTTATCGCGTCAACCGAGCATGCTGCAGCACACTTCGCCTTATCTGGCAGGCAGTGTAGACACAAAACAGGAATCCCCGTATCAGAGAGGCGTATCCGGGGGGTACCGTGTTCTTTCTCGCATGCAAAGACACAGTCGCCGCATTCTGTGCATTTGAGAGAATCGATCGTCTGTGAGTATCTGAACGACTCAACAGATAGATTATCCTTCACAAGCGCAAGAAACTCACCAAACTCCAGGTCACCGACGTTTGAGACTGATAAATCCGCATTCGGCTGGTAGCCCGGAGACAATGTGACCGTTGTTATGTGCGGCGCAAAGTTCTTGAGTGTGGAGAGCATCTGCGCCTCGAGATAATATTTAACACCCGCAAAGATCGCAAGATCGTGCTGTCCCTCGCCGCGGACGCCAGCCCATTCAGGACTCTTCAGGAGATTCGTGATCTCGATTGCACCCATGACTCGATCAGGGACGATTCCCCGCTCCCGCATAGCACCTGCGATGTGTGCGGTTGCAACGGTTGGGATGCCCAGCTCCCTTACAAGGTCTCCCATCCAGTCGAGACGCGTTACATCGCTTCCGATGATGAGCACCGGGCGTCTGGCTTTCTTTATCGCCATTGCGATAACTCCGGGCGATGCAACCTTCCCAACATGCGGACCCGGCACATTGGCAGACTGATATGCCCTCATGCTGACGCACCTCCCTCAGCTGGTTCAAGCCTGCTCGGCTCACCGATAGCTTTTCTTGGCTTCCATCCAGCATCCTTCAGATGTTCCATGATCTCACCTTTCATCGTGATCGGGATATCGCGCTCGTTTCGGACGAAGAGGTGCAGGTCTGGCGGAAGCGTTCCCATGTACTTCTTGTAGAGATCCACGTAATTCAAGAGTTTGATCTGTCTCCCTTTTGCATTATCGCTCGGTCTGATGCAGAACTTCGCTATCGCAACGATCGCCTCCTCCATCGTCTCTGCGGGATACAAGAGGTGTTCTGGTGCGGGTTCCCCAGGTACGATCTCTTTTGCTCTTTTGTCATAGAGTTCCCACTCACTCAGCTCCTTGTTGCTCAGCAATGCCCTTCTGTACTTTGATCCGTGCGGACCAACGATCACAGGAACGCCCCACCGATTGGTACCTGTGCCGATGGATGCTGCTTTCTGGCTCATAGCGCCCCACGCGACACCACAGGCTCCAACCTTGTTCAAGATGTAATCAGCGATCTCCTCGAAGTTTCCTCGAAGCGGGATGCGGGCGAAGATTGCTGCGACCTTGATTGCAGCACCGATGATATGAGCGTTTGCAACACATGAGCCGATGTTCACAACCCCGCCTGCATCAAACGATCCCGGATACTTTTCATACAACGTCTTGCCATCCTCGTCGCGGTACATCGCCATCGCCATCGCAGAGCAGCCGGTTGCGACCACGATGTATTTGCGTTGTGCAAACTCCTCTGCAATCTTCGCAACCTCAACCTCGCCGTTCGGGAAGTTGCTGCATCCGACAAGCGCAACGATTCCCGGAATCTCTCCTAATACGAGCGGAGCGCCCACCTTCCTGATCTCGGTATCGAGCACAGGACCTCTTCCTGCCCGCATGGTGTAGGTCTCGCCGAATGCGATCTCCTGCGCGGCTTTCTCGATCATGCTGATGACCGGAATGTCTCTTTCGCATTCGGATTCACATCGTCCGCAACTCATACATGGACTGAACAGATTCGACAGTTTGCCGAGATCGCCTTTCTTTGCAGCGACCATCGCCTCGCGGACAGGTAGACTGTTCGGACATGCTCGATCGCACCATCCACATTCGGTGCAGGTTTGTGCATATTCGATAACCTCCTCTTCGGTCGGGAGGTGTTTGAGTTGATCTCGCTTCGGTTTGATCTCAAGAGCGGTCTTTGTGATCACCTCCGCTGCCTTGAGCGGGTCTGATATCAGAACCCCTGGCGCGCCACCCAGAAGATCAGAGACGACATCGTCAGGATTGCGATCGGTGACATCTGGAAGGTTGTAGCAGATCTTATCTGTCGTCAGGATCAGTGGAGCGCCTGTCTTCTGCGCCTGCTCCAAGAGATCGGTTCTGACGCACTGCTCATCCAGAACAAGGACATCAGCGATACCTGCTCGCACAAAGAAGAGTTGCATGGATAGTGGACCGATGACCTTTGCAGATGCGCGGTACCTGCTCGTCTCAATCGCTGTGCAGCAGATTCCGCAGACCTCCATCTTGTCGGAAAGACCGTGCTCCTCGATGTAGTCGATCGTTGCAACGCTCACCGCGGGGTAATGCCCGATAAACACAATCACAGGCTTTGATCGATCGACCGATCCGAGTCCGAAATCAACAAGCGCGGCGTCAGGATCGCCTTTTGGAAAATCGAATCCCGCGATCTGCGCGATATCGGCAACCTCCTTTGCAAGGTTGTCGATCATCGAGATGTGCAGCGCCTTTGACTCGAAATCGATGTATGCGCCCTCCTGTCCGGTGTGCGTGGATGAGAGTGCATGCACCAGCTGCTGATTCACGTACTCGAGAATGTCCTCGAGATCGCCTAAAGTCTTTGGTCTCGTGCCGACGACGGTTCTGATGATCGGAGCCTCGACATCGATATACGGACCAAGATCGATCGGATGATCCCTGCCGCGCCACCTGATCAGTTCGTGCAGCACATGGTTCGCGTGCCCAGCGTGCGCGGCAGTTCCGATGCAGCACGCGATCAGCACCATGCGCGCCTGCTGCGCTTCGATACCGATTCCGCACGCGCCCTTGCGGTCGCCTGTGAGATCGCACTTCCCGTACGTGCAGAGACAGCACATGTCACAGATCGGCGAGTAAAATGGCGGAAAATCCTTAAGCAGGCGGTGATCCCACTTCCGAAGCGAGAGAATCCCGGGTTTTGGCGTGGGACCCATCGGCTCCCATTCTTCTTCGGCAGTTTCCTCCTCGGTGGTGATCTTGCCGATGTTGATCACCACGTTTTCCATGCCATCGATTATGAAGCGTCCGTCTTTGATCATGAGTAGTCCTCGTTTTTGATTTCTTTGATAAGGGTGGTTGATCGGATAAATATGTTTGTGTGGTTTCAGTGACTTTATTAATCTCTTCTGGCAGTTGAAATGACAGTACGGGTCAAGGATTACGTTGTGGTAAATCGGCACCGACTGCGCAAAAGCCCGGCGTCAATGGGCGAGCAGCAATACAAGAAATCAGGGGATGTTCAGCGAAGAGACTTACGTGACCTCTATCGCCTTTAAGATGATCTCTGCAACCCCGCGCTGATCCCACTTCCTTGAGTTGATCACAAGATCATACACCCCCTGATCATTAACATCGATCCCGTAATACGCTGAATACCTCCCGGCTTCGCACGCCTCCCGCTCTCTTATCTGGCGGGTCGCGTCAGACACCAGGATCCCTTCGCGGCGCACGACCCGCTCCGCCCTGACATCGAGCGGTGCTGTGATGAGCACGGCAAGATCAGGTTCTGCCATCCATGCCGAGAGCCTGCCCTCGATGATTACGTCCCTTCCCGCAACCATAGCGTCCGATGCAATCTCCTTCTGGTGGCGGTCGATGCGCTGATCGATATCCGGATCAGACGAGGCGAGTTCTCCGAACTCCTCAAGCGTGAGTCCGCTCTCTTCTGCCATCATCCGGAAGATATCCCCGGCAGACACGACCTCAAAGCCGGTGCAATTCGATAATATGCCTGCCACCGTGCTGGTCCCGCTTCCGGGCAGACCGCTGAGCGTTATGATCATCAGTACAAAGATCGTTTCATAGTGTACTTATTTATTGCTTACTTGAGCCTTGTTCAGGTGGGGCTGAAGGCGCGCGGTCACGTGTATGTGGTGGCTATGCGCCGCCGCTCTGGCGCGAGCAGATCTCTACATCCAGCGCGACATTGTACTGATGTGGCGAGTATGACCTGACGACTCGCTGATCCAGGACGCGCGTGGTCATGCCATGCATCTCCGCAGCGTGCTCGATCGTCTTCTGCGCACCCTCGAACATATCCTCCTCCGGTCTGATATCGTAGTAATGGATGATGCCGCCGGGTTTTATGATCGTTAGCGCAAAGTCAAGGAACTCCTGCGCCGAATGCGGCAGATTCATGATTATATGGTCAGCCGTATCGCGCAGATCATGCGCGACGTCCCGCACATCACCGCAGATGATTTTTATGTTATTTACCGAGTTTAACCGTGCGTTCCGCTGCAGATACTCGATTGCCACCGGGTTCTTATCGATTGCAATCACATGTCTGGCTGATTTCGCAATGAGGATGCTAAAAGGACCGACGCCTGCAAACATATCGACAACGACGTCGCTTTCGCGGACCTGGTCTGCTATGCGTTTGCGCTCGGTTGCAAGCCTCGGCGTGAAATAGACGCGCGCAAGATCAACCTCGTACCGGCAGCCGTACTCCTTATACACGGTCTCTGTATCGGGTTCGCCTGATATTACACGAAAATCCCTGATCCGAAACTCGCCATGCACATCGGTCAATGCCGCAAGAACGGTCCTCACGTTCTTGTGCATCAGAAGGATCGCATCAGCGATTCGTCCAGCATCAGAAGAATTGTCGGCATCGATGATCGCAATATCGCCGATCACCTCGTACGATGGGATAAAACCAAGAATCTCCTCAAACGAGGGCTCCACTCTACGCTCAAACTCCCTGTATTGAACGCATGATTTGAGGTCTGGAAAGCTCTCTTCTATGTTGATTCCGTGTTTAACCGGGAGATATAGATAATCAGCATCTCTCTGGATCACTGCATCTCTCTGGAGTGCGCCAGCCTCAGCCAGTGCGCGGCGCACTTTTTCGCCGTCCGATCTTGCTACCTGCACACACCGGAATCGTTCATTTCTGACTGCCATTCAGTTGCCGTGCCAGCAGCACCGAAAGATCGACCACCTCGAAGTTGTAATCGGTTGATTCGTCCTTCTTCAGACAGTTGAAATGCGCCAGACACTTGGGGCAGGACGTTACCATCGCTGATGCGCCCGTATCGCCAGCCTCGTTCATCCGTGTGACGCGCAGCGCCTTGGTCACCTCATTGCAGTTCATCAGCGAACTGACGCCGCAGCATCTCGAATCCTCTTTCGAATGTGCCATCTCGATGATATTCATGCCGGCATTTGACAGCGATTCTCGCGGAGCATCGTACACACCACAGTGCCGTCCGAGACGACACGCGTCATGATACGTTACCGTTGCATCCGATTTCGCACCAAACTTCACATCACCAAGCAGCTCTGATATGTACTTGACCTCGACATTGAGATCATAATCCTTCGTAAGCGTCCGGTAACATTCGGCACAGCTCACAATCAGGGTATCGATCCCGCTCTCCTCGATATATCTGGTATTATACTCAACCAATCGGTCAAACAGCTCCTTGTTTCCCTGCCACAACTGATCGTGCCCGCAGCATTTCATCTGCATAACCATCGGGTCGATTCCTGCGTGTTTCAGCAGTTTCAGGCTCGATTCTGCAATTTCTGTGAAATCCACATCATCCAGACCAAAGAACAGATTATGGAAGTCGAGACATCCCGGGAAGTAGCCGTAAGATGATTTTTCCGCACCTTGCAAAAAGGTCACCTTGCCCGCATCCAGCATCGACATGAGGTCTGAGATGCTCGTGAAAACCCCTTCGTGGGGGATATCTGCCAGAGTCTTCCCAGCCCTTTCTTCTAACACAAAATCAGAGAACGAAACACCCTGCGGACACCGCGATGAACAGAGTTCGCATGTCAGACACTGCCAGACATCGTTCGTCGGCATGTCATAGATGTTATTGCTATATATCGCGTCCCTTGGCGACATCTTTGAGACCATTCGCATCGGACATATTCCGGTGCACAGTCCACACTGGTAACATTTTTGTATGTTGGACATGAAGCAAACACCTGCCTGTTATCTGTTTGAGTGTACCGCTTGGTACTATTAAAGTGTTTCGACAGGTTGGGGCTACCCGCATCTTCAGATGCCATCAGGTTGTGTTGAGGCAGGAAAAAATCAAACGTTCCAATCGTTTCAGGATATGTTGGGGGTGGGTACTTCCCGGAAAAAGCTATTGCGACTACGACATAGTGCGCAGCATGACGTGGGTTGGTGTGCCACCCGCGTCCATGCGGTTTGCTCTGGAGTGCACCTTATTTTGTTACATATCTGGTTTTTAACTCCTTTATTCTCTGGACGGTCTGTTTCCACTGCTGTTCCAGATCGTTGCCTGCCTCGTTTCCTGCTAAATCCGGCGAGCCAGGGATATCTCCATTGTCAGGAAATGCCGGCATCTGGTCCGGATCGTCATCAAACGGACTGCTGCCTGCCAAATCCGCCGCGTCAGACAGCTCCGCAGCATCGGACAGCCCGGGGAACCCCACACTCGGAGATGCTAACTCAGATTCAAGCTCAGCAGTCTGGCTATCCATCGAATCGGCTGAATCAGGCAATCCACCGTCGTCTGGCAATCCTGGGAACCCTGAACCCTGCGCTGTCGGTTCGGATTCAGGTTCCAGCATCTGGCTATCCATCGAATCAAACGAATCTTCCGCCGCGTCAGACAGCTCCGCATCATCTGACAGCCCGGGGAACTCCACACTCGGAGATGCTAACTCAGATTCAAGCGCAGGAGTCTGACTGTCCATTAAATCTGCTGAACCAGGCAATCCACCGTCGTCTGGTAATCCTGGGAACCCTGAACCCTGCACTGCCGGTTCGGATTCGGGTTCTGGTGTCTGGTTATCCATCGAACCAACCGAATATCCGGTCACCTCATACGCGGACACCGGAATCTCGATGATCGTATTGGTTTCCGACGCTTTCTGAGATACCTGCTCTGGCTCTGTTTCGATCGTATCGATCGCTGTTGCTTCAAACTCTGCTGGTCCCGGTGTTTTTTCAGGTGTGGCGACCGCAACCACTTCCTCCGCATCATCCGTGCTTTCAGATAGGGTGATTGTTTCGGGCTCCGTACGATCGAGTGTTTCATGAGACACCTGCTCCGGCTCTGTTTCGGTCGCATAGACTGATGTTGCTTCAACCTCTGCTGGTTCAGGCGTTTTTTCGGGTGTGGCGACCGCAACCACCTCTTCTACATCATCCGTGCTTTCGATCAGGGATATTGTTTCGGCTTCGGCTCGACCCAGCGCCTCGTTCACCGCATCGACAACTTCGGTCTCGCAGGTATCAGATTCCTGATCCTGCTCATTATCATGCATCTTTCTCAGAATATCGAGAGCCATCACCGCAATGTCTCGGTTCTCACGGAACAACACGTCAGTTTCAAGTATTGTGCGCACGTTTTCGAGTTTGACGTAGTCTGCAAGCAGATCAACCGTTTTAAGCACGCCTTTGAGCTCGGCATAGTTTGTAGGGGCGAGAATATCACTTAATAACGTCGTTATGTGCTGATCAATACCATTCTCATTATCGGTCTGCATACTACTCCCCATACAGTAATCTGACAGAATCCCATAAATAGTTTTGTATGCGGGGGGTGGGATTCGAACCCACGAACTCCTACGAGAATAGGCCCTGAACCTATCGCCTTTGACCTGGCTGGGCAACCCCCGCTTATTTTCAGTCAACGATGCTCAGGTATTCGTCCAGCGCTTTTGCTCTGTTCTTGATGTTGTCGGCAGACCTCGTAATAAGTTCAACGATCGGCATCGAGCCATCAGACTCGGCTGTGAATATGAAGGAATCAGGATGTGTTCCAACAGTAATGGCTCCTTCGAGTTCGCATGTAGCCTCGCATAACTTGCAGAGCGAGCATGAGCGTTCGTCGGTTACTTTGATTGTGGCATCGGCTGCCACCAGTATGCCGCGCGGGCATGCATCGACACACATACCGCAGGCATCACACGCATCAGAGACCACGATCCGCGGCACGTTCTTGTATCCGCAGGCAACGCCTGCCTGCCATTTCGCATGATCGCGCCCGATGCCGGGTCTGGCAACCGCTTCAAGCGAGATTCGTTGCCCCTTGGTCAGCTTGACGATCGGCACCACCTCGGCTGCCACAATCAACGGGTCGGTAGATACCAGTTCTGTGGAATAGACGATCTTCGGACCCTCTGCGGACAATGTGAGTGAAACCTGACACTGCGGACAGCCCTCTCCGCCGCAGTCGCACTCCGATGGCAGTACATAAGAATCCAGGTCTGTTGTGAGCGGAACCAGTCCGAGACGGAGTGCAAGCTGCTCATCAAAGAGCACAGAGGTGTTGTCATAGATGTTCACATAATCGATCGCAATCGTGGGCACCTCTGCAAGCATACACCGCCTGATGCTGTTTGCGAACGCAGGCATCACGCCAGAAAGCACGAATCTTGCCTTGCGGTCGCCAAGCTCGATGATTTCCACATTCATTTGAGATATCCCTGTGCCGTAAGATGTGCATTGATATGCGCTACACTCTTGTATTCGCCGCCCTTAGCCCTCCGATACATCTTGCAGTAGACGTCCGGCGGAAGCGTTTTATCGTCGCGCAGTTCCCTGAGGCGGGCGCGCAGCGCACGAATCTTGGTGACCCATTCTCGTTTCCCTGGTGTTCTGGCACCCTTTCTGCCCTTCCGTGAGCCGTGCCCTGATCTGTGCCCATACTTCAGTTTCGCGTCCCTGATCCGTGCACGACCGCGGCTGACGCCTTTCACTGGCTTTGCCTTGATTGCGTCTGATTCGATCAGATCCCTGATATCCTCCCGCGTGGTTGCAAGAGCGATGCTGGTTGCTTCACCAGGGTCGAGCCAGACCCGGTGCGCGCCGATGCCAAGGACGTTTGCGGCAATACGCCGTTGAGTGGTGAGATCGGTCATTCTACCACGTCCTCCTTTGGCAGCGGATTCAATATCCGGATTCCAAGACCGTCTGCCGCCTCTTCGATGATCTGCCGTTTTCTCACGCCGACGGTGCGCGCGATCCTGGCAACCTGACACAATGGATCGACTGACTGCACATCCCTTGGATTTCTCACCAGCACCTCCTCAAAACCGGACGGGTGCAGTCCTCTGACAGCGCGTGGGCTGCCGTACCCTACCTGCACGACCGCGCCCTTCGCAGCAATCCTCTTTCGCAGTTTGCTCTGCAATCCTCTCGGGCGTCGCCAGTTATCATCCAGTTTCTTTTTCTTTTGATGATCGGTACGCTTAAATGTGGGCTTTTTGCTTTTTTGTCGTTTTCTGACATTTAATAATCGTCTGGTCGCACCATCCATTGTAATCACCTTACTCCACCGATTCCACCATCTCTTTCCCGACCACGTATATCCCGTCCTGAAACACTCGCGGATCACGGGACTTGATCCTGGTCGCCTGCTCGATGTTTGCCGCAGTCTGCCCTACGAACTCCTTGTTGATGCCTGTGACGACCACCTCGTCGCCAGTCAGTGCCACATCGACTCCGGAGAGTATCCGCGCTGTCCGCTCCTTTTTCTCGCCAAGAAAGTTGCCTATTATGAGCCGGTCACCATCGACGCGCAATTGAATCGGGAAATGCGAATAGACCATCTTCATCCGGTATCGGTAGCCGCTGACAACTCCGTCGATCATGTTCCGGATGTGGGATGCGAGCGTGCCAATCATCGCTTTCTGTTTCTTTCGCACCATGGTGGTATCGACATATACATTCTGTTCGATCTGCTGGATGATGAGGTGCGGATACCACAATTCACGGGTGATCTCTCCATTCGGACCCGACACCGTAACCGACCTCCCATCGATCGAAACATCCACATTATCCGGTATTGCAATCGTTTTTTTGAGTTCTTTTGCCATTATTCCACCTAATACACATAAGCGAGGAGCTGCCCTCCGACCGCCTTCTCTCGAGCGTCGTGGTGCGATAATATGCCGTTTGATGTCGTCAATATCAGAGCGCCGAAGTTCCTCGCCGGCAGAAATCGCTTCTCCCATTTTTCAAGATCGGTTCGCTTGACCGAAAATCTTGGCTTGATCACCTTGCAGTCGTTGATCTTTCCGCTGAGGCGCACCCTGAAGATGCCTGCTTTCCCATCCTCGATGAACTCGTATTCGTCAATATATCCCTGGCTCTGAATCACGCTCAACACGTTGCCGATGAGTTTTGAGGCAGGGCATATAATGCATTCGCCCTTTCCGGTCCTCTCTGCATTCCGTATGGTTGATAGCGCGTCAGCGAGCGGGTCAAGTAATACCATTAAAGTCACCTCGTTTGTCAATTATATTTTTCAAATCCCATCTCTTTTGCGATCTCTCTGAAACACTGGCGACAGAGATATATGCGGTATCTCCGGATCAGCCCCTGTTTCCTGCCACACCGCTTGCACACATTCACAGCCCCGCCAGTGGTAACATTCTCACTCATTCGAGCACCTCCAAGTTGTATCGATCGCGCATCCATGGGAGTGCATCCTTATCGGTCAATCTGTGATTATGCGAGATCTTCCGTTGCTGGATGCGGCGCCTGCTGACCCGATAACCAGGTCGCTTGAGGCTCACACAGACATCCATTCCGAAGATGCCGATATCCGGGTCGTAAGCCATATTGGGGAAATCGGTGTGCTCTTCGATCCCGAAAGACACATTGCCGGTCGCATCGAACTGTGACGCATATAATTTATGATCGATAGCAGCAAGCGCAGCATCAAGGAATGTATAAGCCTTTTCTCCGCGAAGCGTGACTTTGCAGCCGATCGGCTCTCCTTGCCTGATACCATAGGTAGGAATACGGGACTTTGAGAGCGTTCTCACGTTCTTCTGGCGGGTGATCTCGAAAAGAATGTTCTCGGCGTTTAACAGACGCTGTCCGCTCTCGCCCACTCCGAAATGCACGGTCACCTTATCAATCTCGATCTCGCGCATCCTGGTTTCAGTCAATCACATCACCTTTTTCGCCAAGAAGCTCTATTTCAGGCGTGTTTTTGCCGATCACGAACACATAATCCTCAACCGTCTCAAAATCGTACGTGCTCCTGAGAGATACCGTATTTGGCATCGAACTTCGCACCTTTTTGATCTCCTTGATCGTTGCGAGTTCTCCGGAGTGTGCTCCGCCGGTGATCAGGGCGAGGTTGCCAGGTTTGTAGACGAGATGCTGGAGAACCTTTCGTTCAGGAAGCGAAACAAGTACCGAATCAGATGTACGGTAAGAAAATTCATCCGAAATGATATTTGAACCGTCATGGAGGTTTAACTGAATAGCCCCTCCCTTCACGTTTGTTTTGTCGTTAATCCTGTACAATTTAATCCCCGAATCACTGACTTTATGGAGTATGAGTCTCTGTTTTCTGTCCAAAAGGACTCTGTATGACGAATCGATCTTTGGCATGGTTATGATATCGAAAAGCCCCACCGGAAATCTATGATCACGCACAATGCTGCCATCGACCATAACATTCCCGTCATGCAGGATCCTCCTCACCTCTCTGCTTGAATTTGCAAGTTTCAATATGTCTCGTATGACCACTAATAGAGGAATGCTCTTTGATCCTGAATGCGGTCCAGGTGCGGATTTGACAGCGAATTTGTGTGTCTTTCTCGGTATGTTCCACGATTTTGGTATTGAAAGTCTTTTCTGATGCCTGTTCACTAAAATCACCCTTGTTCGAGTGTCTGTTCTCTCATTTCATCCTCGAGGTTCAGTTTGGTTATCATCACGTTCGACGGATATACTGGTCTTGGAACCTCTTCTCCGTTCGCCTTAAATAATGTTGCGCCATCGATCGCGAGCGTACAATCCTTGAGATGAAGTCGCTCAACCTTCCCTTCTGTGCCTGCGTATTCGCCACGCATGATTTTTACGGTGTCTCCGGTGCGAACACCAAACGTTCGCCGCCCATATTTCTCCCGCAGCGATTTGCTTAAATGGGCTCTCATAAATTTTTGTCTTTTATGCAGAGGAGCTTGATACCGTGCTTTTCTCTGCTTTCTCGGCTGTTTGGATTTCATGATCCATACAATTTGTTGTTATGGTATATCTATGTTTCCGATGCTCGGCGGCAGTCGTTAACTTGCAGGTGGCAACCTTGCACACCACAATCACCTTATGCAGTCACCGCACATATCTCATAGAGCGTGATCTGGGCACCATGGAACCGATTTACATCTTCGCACTCTTTACACTGGTCCTTGCGGCAGGCATCATCGCACAGGTGATCAGTAAAGTCGTGCAGATACCAAGCATTATATTTCTGCTTGCCGCGGGTATACTGCTTGGACCGGAATGCATCGGAGTCATCGACCCGTCTCTGTATGGCGATGGCTTGAGACTGGTCGTCACGTTTGCGGTGGTGATCATCGTCTTTGATGGCGGCATCAACATCGATATCAGGCACCTGCGCACAGTATCGCATAGCGTGCTTGCGCTGGTCAGCGTCGGTGTGCTGATCACCATGATCGGCGGCGCTGTTGCTGCACATCTGCTGGTGGGACTCGACTGGGCTTTCGCGTTCCTGTTCGGTGCGCTGATAGCGGCAACCGGTCCGACGGTTATCGTGCCTCTGATGCGAGATATGAGGGTTAATAACCGGATACGCAGCATTCTGGAGATGGAGGGCGTGTTTAATGATGCGGTCAGCATACTCCTTGCCGCGGTGATCTTTGAATGGATCACAATGCCACACCCGACCGTTGAATACGGAATCCTCATGTTCCTGTTGCGCATCACAATCGGCGTAACCGTCGGGGTGATCATGGGGTTGGCATGCACATTTGCGCTATCGCAGACTCAGGTCGTCACAAGGCAACTGGTGCATCTGACCACCATGTCCTTTGTTCTCATCGCCTATACGATCGCGGAGATCATCTCACGCGAAACAGGCATATTAGCGGTGGCGATCGCCGCAATATACCTGGGGATGGCAGATATACCGTATAAAAAGGAGATACAGGAGTTCAAGAGTTATTTATCAATTATTTTGCTCTCGGTCATTTTTATACTCCTTGCCGCAATGCTGCAATTCGACAGCATCGCATCTCTGGGGTTGCGCGGCGTACTCGTTGTCGCGGCTCTTATTCTCATCGTGAGACCGGTTGCTGTCTTTGCGTCTACCGCCCATTCACCGCTACGGATCCGTGACCGATCGTTCATATCCGCAATAGGTCCGAGAGGGGTGGTGCCTGCATCGATGGCAACCTACTTCGCACTCAAGATCCCCGACGGAGACATGGGCGACACCATCATGGGGCTTGTATTTTTATGCATCATCATCACAGTAATACTGACTGGTATACTTGCCAGACCGATTGCAAGAAGACTTAGGGTGATACCAATGGAGATACTGATTGTTGGAGGCGGCGGTGTCGGGAGCACGCTTGCGCACCGTATGACCAGAAGAGGGGAGAACGTGGTCGTGATCGACACGGATATCGAGAATTGCAGGCGTCTGGAGAAGTTTGGGATACCGACCGTGCACGGGGACGGCGGTGATATTACGGTACTTAAGAAGGCTGGCATCAAACACGCAAAATACCTTGTGGCGACCACCGATCAGGACAGCGTGAATATGCTGGTCTGTCAGGTTGCAAAGAGCAAGTTCGGGTTTGGGGAGGGCAAACTCATTGCACGGGCGAACGACCCGAAGAACCTGTCAACGTTCCATGATCTCGGAATCAAGTCGATGAGCCCGATTGCATCGACAGCAGCGATTCTGGATCATCTGATCGGGCACCCGAGTCTGTTCTCGATGTACGAACTCGGCGATCACGGCGATATCGTCGAGGTCCCGGTAACCAATCCGGCGATGATCGGAAAAGCGATAAAAGAACTCAAGATTCCGATCGATTCGCTGATCGTGCTGATCCGCAGAGATAACAACACCCTGATCCCGCACGGCGATCTGGTCATCGAAAGCGGTGACCGCATCACGATTATGGGGAAGATGAA
>DAOVGO010000189.1 GCA_030672345.1 Methanosarcinales archaeon
ACCTCGGCGAGCCGGTGCCTGTGACCCGTGTCAGGTTCACGTCCGCAAACATCCCGGTCAGGCGGTCGATCTCCTTATCGTCGATCTTTCGCAGGATTTCGAGCGCAGACCGCCCGAGCATGTACTCACTCTTAAATTCCTTCTCCCATAGTCGCTGATATTCGGATAATGCCTTCCTGGATATTTTTGATGATGATATCGCCTTTGCCGCCACCATTCCGCAGATCTCGCCCGCACGCATGCCGTAACAGATGCCTGACTGCCCTGCTGCGCCGCCCGCAACCATGATCCCATCGGATACGATCTCATCAGGGATGGTTGCGATCGGATCACCGCCTTTGTGTTTCCTGATGATCCTGATCTCTGATACGTCGGATATATTCTTCTCTTCTGCGAATCTTCGCAACCACAGGTCAAAAAACCTGGAAACGTCCTGTCCGTGCCGCCGCACGAACACTCCAAGATTTGCACGGTCTCCACCGCATGGAGAGTACGTCGCCTTCCAGCCAGGAGCGACACTCCCGATATAATACTCGAAAAAGTCAGGATCTCCGACTCCATCCGCTTCCACCTCTGCTTCGATCGCCCATGCGATATCATGCGGATATTTTGTCGGATGCAGCCCGACAAGTGCGGACAACCCTGAAGAGATGCCGTCTGCGATGATCACGATCTTTGATGCAAGCGTCTGGTCAGAGGTGCTGGTCTGGATGATATTTTTCTTTCTAATGAAGTTGTGTGCGGAAACGCCAGTTATAATATCCACATTCTGTCTTATTAAGTCTTTAACATGATATTTATCGAATTTTTCACGGTCAATGATATATCCTGGAGTTTCGTGGACGATCCTGTTGCCTCCGGGCGAGACGATATGCATCCCTGACATCTCGCGTATGACGTATTCGGGATGGATGATCTCGCTGGTACGGTCGAACATCCCTTCAAAGAACGTGTTTGCCGGGTGCGGCGGGCTCCCAATCTCATCTTTTTGTTCGATCAGAGTCACATCGATATCGTGCGATGCAGCCGCAGCCGCAGCACTGATTCCAGCAGGGCTTGCCCCGATCACGAGAACGTCAGTGTCGATTTCCATCTCTAAAACCATCTCCGTCTGTGTATCGTTCGATCAAGTCGCCAAGTCCGGGATCGTACCAACCGGCAAGCACGTAACCCGGATAGATCGGGAGGCGCTCCCTGAGCCGGATACCCCTGAGTTTCTCTGCAAGTTCTGGTATCTGGGGCCACTGCGCCTCCGGATTGATCCAATCAATGGTATATGGTGATATTCCACCGAGATCAGATGCGCCGCACCCGATCAGTTCCTCAAACCGGGTAAGGTTCGGCGGCACCTGGATCGCGACATCATCTGGCAGTATGCTGCGGGCTGCCATGACCGTATCCACCATCTCCTGATGGGCTGGTTCCGGAAAACCTGCCATCACTGTCCCTGGTTTCGGCGAAAACGGCTGGATGATCACCTCCTGAATGTGCCGGTACCGCAGGTGAAGTTCCTTGATCGTGTCGAGCGACTGCACGCGATCCTCCATGCTCTCGCCGATTCCTATCAATAACCCTGTTGTGAACGGTATTTTCAATTTTCCGGCATTTTTGATGGTTTCGATCCGCTCGGAGAGCTTCTTACCGGCGCATCCCTCGTGTGCAGGAAGATCCGCGGTCGTCTCAAGCATCAGCCCCATGCTCGCGTTGAGGGGTTTTAGCCGTTTGATATCCTGAAAGTCCATCACGCCAGGATTGCTGTGCGGAAGCAGCCCGCACTCAATCGCCAGTTTGCATAGATCGACCAGATAGTCGATGATGCTAAAATATCCAATATTGTCAATCCATTCTCGAAATACCTGATGCTCTTCCGGTTTTTCGCCGAACGTGAAGAGGGCTTCGGTGCATCCGAACCGTGCGCCCTGCTTGAGTATCTGTTCGATCTCTTCTACGGTCATCAGATTCGCTTCAGGATCCGAGGGCTCGCGCCTGAACCCGCAGTACCTGCACCTGTTTCGGCACACGTTGGTGACCGGCAGGAACACGTTGCGGGTGAATGTGACGTAATCTGGCATGATGGTGTGACTTTAATGCGGTGATACTTAATGATGATGACTCTGGTGATGACTCTGATGATGGCTCGTCCTGAAAGAAATGTGGTAGTTACAGTTACATGCGGATGCGATTGCACAGGCTCCGTACTTACGTCGGAGGTTTGGTGATCTGGGTTTTCGAGCTTGTTATCGATTCGAGCACCACGCGTGTTGACAACTCTGGATCCTTAAGAAATCTTAAAGTACGATCGGGTTTCAGGTTTCCTTGATCGGTATGAATCCACGATACAATCCACAGGCAATCGAGAACGAATGGCAGAAAAAATGGGACGAAAGTCGCATATTTCAGCCAGAAAGATCCGATAAAGAGAAATATTTCATAACAATCCCATATCCCTACTTAAACGGAAATTTGCACGCGGGTCATACCAGAACCTTCACCATCGGGGACGTAATAGCAAGATACAGGCGGATGCTCGGGTTAAACGTCCTGTTCCCGATGGCTTTCCATGCGACAGGCACGCCGATCATCGGACTTGCCGAACTGATCGCAAAGCGTGATCCGGAGACCATCCGAGTCTACACAGAACTGCACGGCATCTCAGGCGACGTGATCGCAAAGCTCGATTCCCCTGAATCGCTTGTGGAGTACTTCGGCAGGGAATCGGAGGCAGCCATGCGGTCGATTGGGTATTCGATCGACTGGACACGGAGATTCACAACGATCGACCCGGCTTACAAGAAATTCATCGAATGGCAGTTCAATAAGCTGCACGGGATGGGCTATATCGTAAAAGGCTCGCATCCGGTGAGATGGTGCCCGAATGACAAAAATCCGGTTGAGGATCATGATTTGCTCCGTGGAGAGGGCGCAAATATCCTTGATTACACTCTTCTCAAGTTCAAACTCAAATCAGACGTGTCAAACGGGTCGGACGGATCAAATGAATCAAACGGATCAGATATATCCGACGAATGGATCCTCCCGTGCGCCACGCTGCGTCCGGAGACTGTCTTCGGGGTGACGAATCTCTGGGTCAATCCGGATATCGTGCATGCAAAGGTCACGGTTAACGGCGAGCAGTGGATCGTCAGCGAGGAGGCGTATCAGAAGCTGACACACACCGACAAGGTGGTTGAGAAGATCGGCGAGATCAGGGGCACCGATCTGATCGGAAGAACGGTTGAGAATCCTGTGATCGATCATGACGTGCTGATCCTACCGGCAAACTTCGTGGATCCGGCAAACGGGAGCGGGATTGTGATGAGCGTGCCAGCCCACGCTCCTTATGACTATCTTGCGCTCCGGGACCTGAAAGGCGTCGATCTCGGCGAGTACGGGATTTCAGGCGACGTATCCGATCTCGAGATGATCTCGCTGATCAGGGTCCCTGACATGGGCGAGTTTCCTGCCATCGAGGTGGTGGACGAACTCGGTGTAAGCGACCAGTCAGACCCGCTCGCTGAGCAGGCTACGAAGCTCGTGTACAGAAAGGAGTTTCACAGCGGGGTACTCAAGGAAAACACAGGAAAATACACCGGAATCGCGGTTTCAAAGATAAAAGACGTTTTAACCAGTGATCTGGTCGAACGTGGCGTTGCAGATATCTTTTACGAGTTCAGCGAACTGCCTGTTGTGTGCAGATGCGGGACAACGTGCGTCGTGAAGATGGTGAAGGACCAGTGGTTCATCAACTACTCAAATCCGGAGTGGAAAGACCGGGTATACGCCCATCTCTCTGATATGCAGATCATTCCTGCCGAACTGCGCGTTGAATTCGAGAATAAGATCGATTGGCTCAAAGACAAGGCGTGCGCCCGCAGAAAAGGACTTGGAACAAGGCTACCATGGGATAACGAGTGGCTGATCGAGTCTCTCGCCGATTCAACGATCTATATGTCGTATTATATCATCTCAAAGTACCTTGACAGGATAGACGTTGATCAACTGACACCCGCATTCTTTGATTATGTGCTGCTCGGGGAAGGGGACGCCCGAAACCTGCCAATCGATGAAGATATTGCAAAACAGATACGTGCTGACTTAGAATACTGGTATCCGGTTGATATCAGGTCGTCCGGGAAAGATCTGGTCCCAAACCACCTTCTGTTCTTCCTGTTCCACCATGTAGCGATCTTTCCGAAGGAAATGCTCCCCAGAGCGATCGCTGTCAACGGTTTCGTCTCTCTCGAAGGAGAGAAGATGAGCAAGTCCAAGGGACCGCTGCTCACGATGAAACATGCTGTTACAGAGTATGGAGCGGATGTCACAAGGTTGTACATCCTTGGCACAGCCGAACACACCCAGGATGCGGATTGGCGGTCAGAGAGCGTGAAAAACAATCAGAAACAGGTTGAGAAATTTTATAATCTCGCATACGGTGTCATCAACGATCAGAAGACCGATGAACCGCCGAAGATCATCGATAAATGGATGATGAGCAGGCTTCAACACCGGATTTCTGAAACGAGAAACGCTCTTGAGGTGCTCCGCACGAGACACGCACTCCAGAACGCGTTCTATCTGCTGATGCACGATCTGAAGTGGTATCAGCGCAGGGGCGGCGTTTCATCCCTGAAGGATGTCATACATGTCTGGATTCGATTGATGGCTCCGTTCACGCCGCATATCTGCGAGGAACTGTGGAAAGGGATCGGAGAGGAAGGTTTTGTCTCGCTTTCGGAATATCCTGCTTCGGATCCGGGTTTGATCGACAGATATGCCGAACGAGCGGAAGAACTGGTCGAGAGCACACTCGACGACATCGAGGAGATCATCAGGGTGACGTCGATGAAACCGGAGCGAATAACACTGTTCACAGCTCCGGTCTGGAAGAATATGGTGCTTGAGCAGGTTCTTCTGGCGAGTCGGGCTGGAAAACTGGATATAGGCGCTCTGATGAAAGCATTGATGCAGAATCCTGAAATCAAGAAACATGCGCGTGGTGTTCCGAAGTTTGTGCAGCAGTTGATCAAAGATGTACAGACATGGGACGATGTGCGGGTTGATGACCGGCTCGAGGGACTGGATGAGCGCGCGGTGCTTTCAGAGGCGTGTGAATTCCTGCAGAGGGAGCTTGGGTGCGCAGTCGAGGCGCTGGATGCCGACGCTGCCGGAGACGATCTCGATCCGCAGGGCAGGCGGAAGTTTGCAGAACCGGGCAGACCTGCGATTTATGTCAGGGGCACGAACTGAAGCGATATCGCAACAGAATGCGTCACGGATTTACCGAACACACGAAATTATTCTCGATCTGCATAGCATAACGTTTTTTGGACCAGAGCTGGCATGTTTGTCCGCCGATACGAAAAATACTTACGTCCCCACCCAGACCGGCTCTGTAAGCTTCCTTAACGTCGCAATCGCTGACAGCACTGCAATATAACTGGTCTTCGGATTCGTAGGCGACGGCAGATTCTCTGTCCGAACCGTCAGCACACCAAACTCCCCCTTAACCTCGATCTGATGTATGTTCCTCGTAATCCCGGGATCGGCAATGACACGCACAACCGTATCATCATATCCGATGCCTGCAAGACTGAGTGTTCCTGCCACGTTCACGTTCGCGGGAAACGCCCGCACCGCATCCGCGGCAGACCCCTCGAAGAGGAGCGTCTCCTTGCGAAGCGACGAAAGATCGATGCCGTGTTCCTCAACATAAGGCGCACCAGCAAACCCTGCCGGCGGCTTTCTCGTCGTCAGCACGACCGAGTCGATCCCGCCCAATTTCGCTGATTTGATGCCGTCGATTCCAGCAACCGCACCTGACGGGACATATATCCTGCATCCATGCCGCCATGCCAGATCCTTCAGCCGGTCGAGGAATTCCGCATCCGAGAGCGCACCAACGCTCATGATCATGAGATCGCATCCTGCGGAGAGCACCGCTGGCGCGATCCTGCGCAATGCCTGCTGTGATGCAGCCTCGACAACGATATCCACGCATTCCGCCATTCTACGGATGTTCATCGCCTCGGGGTGGCTTGCAAGCAAGTCTCTAAAGCGTTCTATCTCCGGGTCCCGGTCGCAGATTGCGACAAGGTCTGCGTCAATGGTCCCTTCGTCGATTGCACGGCATATCGCGCTCCCGATCGCGCCGCATCCGAATACCCCGATCCTCAATCTATCTTCTGTCATGTTTTATCTCAATGATAACATCTGCATCCGTGTTTGCGCGATCAACGCCTTTTAAGGACGAGACCATTCCGGCAATCGTTTTTGACACGATATCCTGAACAAACGGTCCCATCGGGATATCTTTTCCTCCGACCGTCACGCTCACAAACCCTTCTTCCTGCACCACGCAATCCGACCTCGTTTTTTCCTTGCGGACGATGGCTTCTGCCATGCCCATGCAGTCGTCGTACCCGCATTTGCCGCAATCCATCCCTGGAAGTGTGTTGTGCACCCTCGTAATCTCGATCATCTCTATTATGTAACCGAGGAGATTCTCGAAGTCGTTGCTCTCCGGATCATATCTGCGCCCCTCGCCATCGCCCACGATGCGCATGTCCCCGAGCACGATCTTCGGGATCGGCTCGCTCTTGTGCCCCTCCACGAGAATCACATCAGGGGACGTTAGGCTGTCCGTGATTCTTACGATCTCATCAAGTGGCATACCCTTCCCGACGATGAAGGACGTCTCATCCGGAGCGCTTGCAACAACGAGCCCGGCACCCGCCTTACCATGTTTCCATGTGTCTCTTCCCTCGCTGTCGATTGAAAATCCTTCTTTCGGTATGTTCTTTATCGTGGACACGGAATAGCCCTCTTCTGTCAATCGCTCGATCAGTTTACATACAAGCGTCGTCTTTCCTGTGTTATGGTATCCAACGATACCGATAACAGCTGCGTTAGTCATTACTGTCATTCTATCACACCCCGCCCGGAGGGCAGTTTTTGATCAAACTTTTGTGAAAAGTTTGTTTGTGAAAAGTTTGGTGGTAGAGCGTATCCCGCACCGCCGGGACTCTTCCTGCCTTCCTGATGATCCAGTCAAACTCCGCGGGCGACATATATTCGCCTGATGTTGCTCCTGCCGATTTCGATATCTTTTCTTCCATCAATGTCCCTCCGAGATCGTTTGCCCCGCAATGGAGCGCGTACTGTGCGAGTTTGGTCCCAAGCTTCACCCAGCTTGCCTGAATGTTCGGGATGTGGGTGTGCAGCACGATTCGTGCGAGCGCATGCATCCGCAGGTCATCGATGCCGGTGATGCCGTAGTTGCCGCTCCCGAGCATCTCGCTCCCGAGTTTGTTGTTGTGCGGCATAAACGGCAGCGGCACAAACTCTGTGAACCCATGGGTCTCCTTCTGAATCTCCCTTATGAGGAAGATGTGGTCGATCCGGTCCTCCATGGTCTCGATGTGCCCGTACATGATCGTTGCGGTCGTTCTGATGCCGGTGCGATGCGCGGTTCTGATGACACTTGCCCACTCTTTTGTATTCAGCTTGTCAGGGCATATCTTCTCACGCACCCGGTCAACGAGGATCTCTGCCGCGGTTCCGGGCATTGTGTCGAGTCCTGCCCTTTTTAGTGCATCAAGCGCGTTTTTGACGCCCACGCCGTCTCTTGCCGCATGCCAGACCTCCATCGGGGAGTAGGCATGCAGATGGATACCCGGAAACTCGGATTTGATCGATTCGAGGATCTCGCAGTAATCCGCAAGCCGCATATCAAGAAGCAAGCCTCCCTGAATGCAGATCTCGGTTGCGCCGGTGCGTACCGCCTCCCTGGTCTTTTCAAGGATCTCGGGTATCCCCATCCGGTAGCCATCCGGGTCATGAAATGCGCAGAACCGGCAGGTTCCGATGCACCTGCTCGTGAAATTGATGTTTCGGTTGATGATGTATGTGACGGTATCGCCGACCGCTTCTGCGCGTAGCTCGTCTGCCAGCCGAAAGAGTTCGGGAAGCGGTGCGGTGGCAAGGATTGTTGCATCCTCTTTTGTGCACCTGCCAGCGTGGGCGCGATCAAGGAGGTCAGTGGGAAGCATCTTTCGCAGGTCTCCAGTGTGAAGTGAACCGGTTGGAAAACTCAAAAGACATGAGATGTGTTTATACCTATAGAAACTCGATGTCATCGTCGATCGGCTCGGTCACGGCGCTCCCGTCGCAGGCATTGATCTTAATGCTGCTGCTCGCACCGTCAACCGCCCAGAACGGCAGATATACCAGTTCTATATCGAGATTGACGTCTCCTGGTCTTGGTTTTACGGTTCTGTGCTCGGTTATGATGGCGTCGCCGGATTTACTGGTGAAGGACATGGTTTTCGTGTTGCTGGTGATCGCATCGTCCAGTATCAGTTTCTCAGCCGCCTCTTTCGCCATAACCGAACTTTTTATCACGTAATTCTCGCAAGGAACCGATATTTGATCGCGTATCTCCATTATGTATCCGCATTTCTGCTTGTTGAGAGCGTTGATCGCACCCGAACCATGGTCGGATATATGCACCATCTTCGTTTTATGCTGCTGATACCCGTCAACAGCGTATTTATAATTCCAGAAAGGCACAAATTCGATTACTACCTTCCTTATATCGCTGACAAACCCTTTTGCGGTCGATATCGCACGTTTTTCGTCCACCATGATCGGAGCGCATCGCAACTGGAGCAGATCGTGCGAGTCGGCAGCAGAGGCGGCGCCAGCAACAGTTTCTGTGCTCTCTGGCATCAGAATCCGGTCATCTCTGCCGTAGCTGCCATATCCGCCATGTTCATAACCGGCTGCTGCTCCCAGAAAATCGTAATGCGTGCCTTCTGCCTCTGCAAGGATCGCCTTTCCTATGCGGGTCTCGAGTTCGTCACGATCCCATGTTCTGACCCTGCGCTGACCTGCAAAAACGCCAGTCAGGTCAGTGATTTCGTCGGATATGAATAAAGCGTCATGGGATCCGCGTACGGCGTCGGCAAAACGCCGCAGATCCTGCTCTGTCTGTCCGCACCGGATGTGTGTTATGTTTCCGCCCTTTTCCACCACCAGATCAACCATCGAATCTGCCCGATCGGCATTTAGCAGGTTCATCGGGCTATCCCCGCCCGTATTGCGAGGCTTTACGCCATACCCTTGCGATTTCAGAATATTTGTGAGAATATCAAGTACGATCTGTTTGTTCATGATTTTTACACCCTTCTACACCAATTTACACCAGTTTACCGCATTTTACACCCGGATCAGCTCACGCAGACGAGCGTCATCCATTGGAGTCGGTATTGCGGATTCTTCGCAATTCATGATCGCAGTCGCAAGCTTTCGGTACACACCGGCGATTGCAGAATCCGGCGCTCTTTCGATGACAGAGAAGCCTGCTCTCTCGCATTCCTGCACGATATCGTCTTTCGGTATGAATGCAACGAGTTTACTCCCGATTTCAGATGCAAATTCGGCTATGATCTCTTTTTCTCGTGTAACGTTTCTTGAATTGCAAATTACTCCACTCAGCGGCATCTTTAGCTTCTGAAGTCCTTTTCCAATGTTGTTTGCAGCATAAATTGGCATATATTCACCTGATGAAAGGATGTATGCCTCGTTGACCAATTTCTTCCGGATCGGTGCCGCAAAGCCACCACACACGATATCGCCGGGCACATCATAGATCACGAGATCGCTGTCCTTGATGGCGGACGTGACCTTTTGCAGCGTATTGACAGCGACGATGATGCCTCTGCCGGCGCATCCGACTCCTGGTTCGGGTCCACCGACTTCCACGCATTTAACCCCCTTATAACCAGTGTAAACGACGTTTTCCTCGCACAACTCGACTCCCTGCCGTATTAAGTCCATTATCGTTGGAATCCGCCTGCCATTTAGCAGCGTAATCGAGGAATCACTCTTTGGATCGCATCCGATGATCGTGACCGAATGTCCTTCGTCGGCGCACGCTGCTGCGACGTTCGAGGCTGTGCTGGACTTGCCAATCCCGCCTTTACCGTAGATAACTATTCTCCTTGCTCTGTACATGTATCCTCAAGCGCAGCGATATAATCTCGATATGCGGTAACCAGATCGGTCGTTTTATCCATGAACAGATGGATGCGCTCGTAAAAATCAGAGATGTACGCCTCAGCGTCAGGATAATCAGCTTCTTCCAATTCTGATATCGATTTGGATATCTCTGTAAATTCTTTTTCGCGGACGTCCATGGCATCCCGGAGTTCGGATAAGATGTTTGGATCCATGTCCGGTACTCTCGCTGCCAATGGTATTTAATGTAACTGGTGCTGACGTGCGGGTGAAAGATTTACAAACCGCCGACCCGAATAGTCGTTCATGGACACTCTTCCCAGGTATCATCGCATCGCTGCCGACCGCATGCCTGCCCGGTTTCTGATCGCAAGGGACATTCCTGTCGATTTCGATGAGGATGTGCCGCTCGACGATCTGTGGGATCTCCACGATGGTGCAATGCGCAGATTCCACCGGTCAGAAAAGCCAGGAAAGTCAGAAAAACGAGATAAACCGAACGAAAGATCATTACTCGATCTCAAAACGGTAATTGCGGATCGCATACTCGAAAACTGCCATTTCTGCGACCGGAGATGCGGCGCAAATCGGAAAAAGGGGAAAACCGGGTATTGCCGGATCGGTGCGGTTTCAAGATACTCATCAGAGTTCCTGCATTACGGCGAGGAGCCTGAACTCGTGCCGTCACACACGGTTTTCCTCTCTGGCTGCGTCTTTTCGTGCGTCTACTGCCAGAACTGGGAGATATCGACAGATCCGGATCTTGGAATGCCGATTATTCCGGAAGACCTGTCAAGGATCGCCGCAGCAAAGCGCGGTCTCGGCGCCAGAAATCTGAATTTCGTGACTCCGACACCACATCTCCACACCATACTGCACATCCTTTCAGAGATGAGGATAAATACTCCGATTGTGTGGAATTCTAACATGTATCACTCCGAAGAAGCTGCGAAGCTTCTATGCGGCGTTGTAGATGTCTATCTCGGGGATTTCAAATACGGAAACGATGAATGCGCAAAGAAATACTCAAATGCCGATCATTACTGGGATACGGTCACAAGAAACTTTCTGTGCGCTTACAATGACTCAGAAATCCTGCTGCGGCAGCTCGTGCTGCCAGGACACGTCAAATGCTGCACCGCACCGATCATCGAATGGGTGCGCCGGAATATTCCGGGGGTCAGGTTCAACCTGATGTTTCAGTACCGACCAGAGTATCTGGCATACCGCTATCCTGAGATCAACAGACCGCTCACGAGGAGCGAGGAGGCGCGGGCGCGGGAGTTGTTGATGGAGATGGAGAGCGGGAGCCGGGACTGAAATAGCAAATCGCCTGGAATTTTTAGCTTCTGACCCCGTCAGCGCCCCGCCTGTACCTGCCAAACTCAGAGTCGATCAGTTCCGCACCACGAAAGACAGGACCGTCTCTGCACACCCGGTAGCCCTCTGGATCGATGCAGCAGGCTCCGCAGACCCCAATCCCGCACTTGATGTACCGGTGCAGACTGAACCGGGCACGCTCAAGCTCCTGATCGTTCAGCATCAGCAGGAGCGCATACATCATCGGCTCAGGACCGCAGGAGTATATGTACCGGTCGATAGCGCCATCCAGCAGCCCGGTGACCTGCCCATGAAATCCTGCGGAGCCGTCATCGGTTGCGACCATGAGCTCTCCTGCATCCGAAAATCTCTGCTGAAACAGCAGTTCGCTTTGTGTGCGTGCGCCAAGCAGTGTCAGCATATCATACCCCATCCCGCATGCCGCCTCGGCAAGCGGTGCAAGCGGTGCCGCACCAACACCCCCTGCAACGATCAGCACGGGATCCCGGATATCAAAGCCGTTGCCGTAAGGTCCCCTGATGCCGATGGTGTCGCCAGCGCCAAGTCCAAAGAGCGCAGAGGTCGCATCACCCGCCTTCTGTACCGTGATCATGTTGCTGCCCGATAGCGACATCGGAATCTCGTCAACGCCCCTGATCCATACCATAACATACTGACCCGGTATGAAATCGAGCGAGAGATCAAGAATGAACGACCTGACAGATGGGGTCTCTTCCCTGATATCGATGATCGCTGTGTTGATTGGTCTCATGATCGTTACCTGCTTTTGGTTTTGGGTTCCGGTTGCTCTCCGGTTGTTTTTAATCTAACGTTAGTACTGGTTAGTAGCGATGGTATTGAATTGGTTTATTCCAAATTACACCTACGGAGTGGTATATCCCCGAAGTTTAACCCCAACTTCCCCCTGGTGTGAGAGGTGGTGGCGGCTGGTGGGGTGGCAATTAGAGCTTGCTCCGCACCTTCTCGTAAAACCGCCATCCGGTCTTCGCGAAGAGAGCGGGCTCTTCTGCCCTCGTGATAGTAATGAGATCGCCAGCCCGCACCGGACGGGTGTGGTGTCCATCGATGACGATAGCAGCATCCTTAAACGCGGGTATCGGCTCAACAGTGATCCTGCTATCGGCAGAGACCACCCACGGTCTCGATGAGAGTTTGTACGGCGCAAGCGGCACGATGACGATGCCACCCACCTTCGGATCGACGATCGGACCTCCTGCGCTCATCGCATAAGCGGTGGAGCCGGTCGGCGTCGCAAAGACGATGCCATCCGCACGCAGGCAGTCGAGTTCGTGACCATCCACAAGAATCCGGAACGCAAACATCTTGGCAGGGCGCGTCGTGACGATCACGGCTTCGTTGGTGGCGTATGGGAGGAGGTCTCCATTGACGTTAATCGCAAGCCGCATCCGCTCCTCGACCGTAAGATCGGCAAGAACCTCATCGATCATGGAAAGCGCATTTTCTGATGTGGCATCCGCAAGAAAACCGACCCTGCCGAAATTAACTCCGAGAACCGGTATCTGCTTCTTCAGTTTCTGGATGGTGCGGAGGATTGTGCCGTCGCCTCCGATGACGATCAGGAGATCAGCCCGCAGCTCCTCGATCGGGACGCCATCGGTTCCGAGTCCGGAGGCGGTGTCGTGATCGAATATGACCTCCTCGATCGATGGTTTCGATTCGAGATGGTTCTGTATACGCCCTGCCAACCTGATTGCATCGGGTTCGTCATATCTGGAAACGATTGCCACCCGTTTTACGATCTCGTCTGTGCTCACCAAAGAAACGCCTCACTGACATACTTGAGCGGGTGCATTACATTAGTCTTTTGCTTAATCCGGGTGTTTGAGGTGGTTCGGGTGGTTGTTCGGATGGTTGGGATGTGCCAGGGGATTCTCCGGAATCAAACACTGACGCCCTGGATTAAGACCTGAAAATAAAAACGGCTCTCCTCCCAGTTCAGGAAGAAGTTGCATCACCAGACCGACATCGAAACAACAATACCAACCAAAACAACAGGAAAACAGCAAAGTCAACGAACTCCAGCGCTCTTCCTGTATTTCTACCCTTTTACCCGGGTTTGAACTTTTTCCTGATGAACTCATCTTTTATCCGGGGAAGCTTAACCAAAAGTCGCGTCCCGATATCTGATACTCCTCCCGGGTATCAGAACCAGAACCCGCATCCGACTGTGCTCAGCACCACGATGTTTGCGATCATCGAGACGAAGATCACAGCCCGGTACGATGACGCCTGCAAAAACAATCGCCCGCCACGCCCTGGCACCGGGTTTCGCACAAAATCGACTGCCTGCAAAAGCATCCAGCATCCGCCAAAGACCGCACCTGCGAAATATATCAGCCCGAGGTGTGCGGTGTATCCGATGGCAAGCGAGAGTGCGACACCGCAGGTCCAGCATACCATCACGAATCTCGATGTCGCGGGCACGCCAAAGGTCACAGGGAACGTGGGTGCGCCACGCAACCGGTCGCCCTCGACGTCCCTTGCCACACCTGATAACGTGAACCCCCAGTCGGTGATACAGATCATCGCGCCAAAGAGGATTGCCGGGAGCGGCAGCACCACGCCAGCAGGATCGCTTGCGTACGAATGCACGGCGCCAATATTAAGCACGCCAGCAGGATCGAATGCAAGCCATACCCCGATCGGAACGAGCCCGTACGCAAACCCAACAGGCAGAAAACTTAAGAATGTGGCGCGTTTTGCGGTTGCTGAGTATATGCTGATTGCAAATGTCGCAACGATCAGCACCACGAGTGATTCCGGATTTAAGTAGAGTGCAACGGCTGCTGCGATCAAAAAAAGAAGCAATGCGTATGCAAGCGCCTGATTCTTTGTGACGCCGCTTGCAACGAGCGGTCGGTCAGGCAGGTTTATCTGGTCGATGTCGATGTCGCAGCAATCATTGAAGACGTAAGTGCTGGCGATCGCACAGTATCCGCCGATGACAGCCAGCACGAAAGGAAAAATCGGCGGAAGAGCACCTGTTAGCAGATAACTGGCAAGAAGAGCACTTGACGCGGGAAGCGCGAGATCCATCGCAGCGATCTCAGGGCGAAGCAGTTTGATGTACGGCTTTAGCTGTTTCATTCCGTTACCAGTTCCTGCACCTGCCAGAGTAGCCCGGTTGAGATATCCAATTCCCGTAGAATCAAGATGAATCAGGATATATCCGCAACAACCGCACTCACAGCACCAGTTTGCTCCGGATCACGTCATCAGGAAGCCCGACTTCCTTGCCACGCACGATCATCCTGATATTATCAACCTCGTTCTTCTTGCACAGGATATAGTCCATAATCGGCACAATCGAGAGCGGGTAGTAATGCGATGTCTGCGTAGCATACTCGAGCCCGTATTTGTCCAGCCCGATCTCCACGCGGATCAGGGATTCCATATCTTCGGTCGCGATACCGGAAATGGGTTCCCAGTACGAATAATCCTTAAGCGACGTGACAAATTCACCAAACGGGATGCCTGCCAGCTTTTTTAACGTAATCATGTTCAACTTCAGCCCGCCCGGGATCAGCATACCGATGATCTGTTCTCTGCTAATCCCTGCCTTCGCAGACCGAAACAGCGTTTTCAGATTTATTATGTCGATCTCCGTCCTGATCATCTCTGAAAACAACCTGTGGCTCTTTGATTTTGGATTGCGCACCGCCTCGATCCCGGTCAGCTCCTCGTAATAGAATTTGTCCAGCACATTCTCAAAGTGATCCAGTCGGTCTTCGGAATAGTCGGTGAGTGGATAATTCTGCTCCAGAATCCCGACAATTTCCGGAGTGTCCTTCTGTACAAGTGTGATCAGGTCGTGGTACCCAAACTGCCCGGCAGAGACCACAGATTCGAGTATCTCATCATCGGACGCCCCAAACCGCTTCCCTCGAAGAATGGTCTTGATATTCCAGATATCCCAACGCATAAAATAACTGGAGATCATGCTGTGCGCCTCCCCTGCCGATATGTTGAGCAGTTTTCGATACGTTAATGCAAGATTCTGATTCAGAGCGTGCTCTGTCAGGTTTGCACCGTCATATTTCTGCGCAAGCTCGTCAACATCCGCTTTATATTCGGAATCCTCGATGAATCTGGTGATCTCTGCAACCTCCATGTTCATCAGCCTCGGATAATCCTCTTTTGGCAGCAATTTGCTCTTCATCGCACGCACTCTTGCGCACAAGTACGCGTAACTCTTGCTTCCCTGTTTGCGTTTCCACGGTATTCGCAACATTAGTTCACCTGCGTGTCCATGAGGGTTCTGTTCGATATATATCTTTCGATCTCTCGAAAGGTTAATATGGCACTGATAGAGAGAGGATGGGTATGGCTTCATACGCTCCGATAGTGTAGCTCGGCCAATCATGCGGGGCTCTCAATCCCGTGACTCGGGTTCAAATCCCGATCGGAGCATGGTGAAAACATTTAATATCAACACCAGTAAAGACATACAAACCAAACAGGAGGATAAACATGGCAAAAGAAAAGCCACACATGAATCTGGCGGTCATAGGACATATCGATCACGGAAAATCGACGCTTGTCGGACGGCTGCTGTACGAGACCGGTACCGTACCGGCGCACATCATCGAGAAGTACAAAACAGAAGCGGAAGCGAAAGGTAAAGGCTCATTTGCATTCGCATGGGTTATGGATTCCTTGAAAGAAGAGCGAGAGCGGGGCATCACCATTGATATCGCACACAAACGATTCGATACCGATAAATACTATTATACCATCGTAGACTGTCCGGGACACAGGGACTTTGTCAAGAACATGATCACTGGCGCTTCTCAGGCAGACGCCGCGGTGCTTACCGTCGATGCGAAGGACGGGGTCATGGAGCAGACCAAGGAGCACGTATTCCTGTCAAGAACGCTCGGAATCAGCCAGCTGATCCTTGCGATCAACAAGATGGATTCTGTCGATTACAGCGAGGAGCGGTTCAACGAGGTCAAGGATGATGTCAGTACTCTGCTCAAGATGGTCGGATTCAACCCCGCAGATATGAATTTCATACCGACATCCGCACTCTTCGGTGCAAACGTATCCGAAAAGAGCAAGGACACGCCGTGGTACAAGGGACCAACCCTTCTTGAGGCTCTTGATCAATTCACGGAGCCTGAAAAACCAACATCCCTGCCGATGCGCATCCCTATTCAGGACGCATACACGATCTCAGGTATCGGCACCGTGCCGGTCGGGCGTGTCGAGACCGGGATCATGAAACCGGGCGACAACGTCGTATTCATGCCAAGTGGCGTTGGTGGCGAGGTGAAAACCATCGAGATGCACCATGAATCAATCCCTGAAGCAGTTCCTGGCGACAACATCGGATTTAATGTGCGAGGTGTTGGTAAGAAGGATGTGAGGCGGGGTGATGTGTGCGGACCTGCTAACAATCCGCCAACGGTCGCTGACGAGTTCACCGCGCAGATCGTGGTACTCCAGCATCCGTCAGCGATATCTGTCGGGTACACGCCTGTATTCCACTGCCACACCGCTCAGACCGCATGCATGTTCATATCGCTTGACAAGAAGCTTGATCCGCGGACAGGGGATGTTGTTGAGGAGAATCCGGCATTTATCAAGGCGGGCGATGCGGCGATTGTCACGATCAAGCCAACGAGACCGATGGTCATCGAGGAAGTCAAGAAGATCCCGCAGCTTGGCAGATTCGCTATACGCGATATGGGGCAGACCATTGCCGCTGGTATGTGTATCAGCGTCAAGGAGAAATGACCCCTCCTCTTCTTTTTTATCGGTACTAAAATGGTTCAGAAAGCTCGAATACGGTTATCCAGTACGAATCCGGTAGAACTGGATACCGTCTGTAGGCAGGTCAAGGGAATCGCGGAACGAACCGGCATCAGTATCGCCGGTCCGATCCCACTGCCAACCCGGAGACTGGTGGTCCCGATCCGGAAAAGCCCTGATGGTGAAGGGACCGAGACATGGGATCACTGGGAGATGCGGGTACACAAGCGGCTGATCGATCTTGCCGCAGATGAACGCGCGCTCAGGCAGTTGATGCGCATCAACGTCCCGAACAACGTCAACATAGAGATTGTGCTTGAGAATTGATGGATTGGTTCTGATCCACCATTGTCCCTTATTTGATGGTCGCATCAATCGCGACCATCGCTTCCATCGAATTAATCACGAGAGCGGATTCCTTTGACCTGTTTCACGATCTCTTTTATAGTCTCTTCGTCGCCATCGGTTTTTATCTTGGGCTTCACGGTGCTGGTTGTGAACATCATCTGCCAGTCCACTCTTTCAAGCATATAATTGAAACGAAGTTAAATACGTTCCTATCGCACCTGATCATTCTCGGCGTCGCAACATAGACTTTTTACTACTTTCCAATTACGAGAAAGCTCTCGCCTCGCGCATCCGGACAACTGATGTAGCCCTCGCCCGCATCATCACCGATCAAAAATCGAACAACGACGTTTGCGATTTCTTTTCAGGTTTTTTCTCGATTTTCTTCTCTGGCTTCCCCTGTTCCACCGGTTTCACCTGATTTTCTCGTTTCCCCTTCTCTTCTGGCTTTTCTTGCGCCACCTTCGCACGAGATTCAAATCCACCGAAGATATCGACCTCTTCCAGAGCCACATCCTTAAGTAGCTCCTGTGCTTCCTGGTGAATCGTTTTCACCTTCTTTGTATCCTTCTTGCTGCCGATTATGTATGCGATTTCAGTGGTATCAAGATTCGTCCATGCTGCAAGACGTACCACATAATCGCGATCCGCAGACAGCATCTTGACGAAGGGGAGGAGGTTTAAACGTGCGTATCTCTGGGAAGTCTGGCACTGCACGCCGATCTTCTCGGATATCGCATCCCGTACCTGCCGGCTCGTTCTGGTGCTCCTGAGCATACGCCACTTCGATGGCGGCATGAACCGTGCGCCCGGGTACTCGCGGGATTTCGAGACTGTGACGCCTGACGTCATCAGCGCGCCCGCATACCGCCACATCCGGTAGTTCTGGCGCAGATGGACTCTGCCAAGGAAGATATCAGCCCGTGAGAGTGCATGCATCGCGTCTGCGATGTCGCCGCCGCGATACTGGGCAGGCAGATTCTCATCGATCCACTGGATAAGGTCATCAGGGGTCTCATCTATGCCATAAGTTGCATTCAGCGCCTCTTTAATGTCCTTTCCTCTGAATATCTTTTTTAACACATCAAATATCGTATCCCTTGAATCACGTGACGATACAACCACGTCATCGCGGTGCAGTTCGCGCTTTCCCTGCGCTACCGCCTGCAGGTCGTTGATCGCGCTCCTGACATCGCCGTGCGCATTCTCTGCGATTTTCAGAAGAGCCTCCGGGTCGCAAACGATCCCCTCGTTCTGGCATATCTTCCTTAGTAACAGTGCTATCGACCTGCTCTGCAGGGAACGAAATGCTATCGCCATGCACAGATTCTTGATGCTCGGGGAAACCCCGTACATGTCGTTTACCGTCAGAAGGATCGGCTGCGATGTCTCTTTGATGATTTTGACAAGCGCCTGCGCCCCGCCCCGATCAGCGGTGCCATGGATGTTGTCAGCCTCATCGAGTATGATCAGCCGGGTGCCGCCGCTCATCGACGCGGTTTCCGATGCCATCCCCGCGACCCGTCTGATCGCACTCGCTGTCCGCTGGTCGCTCGCATTGAGTTCGATGACCTCCCAGTCAAAATCATGCGCGAGCGCATGGGCAGCTGTCGTTTTGCCGACCCCGGGTTTTCCGTGCAGGATCACCGCTCTCTGGTCAGGTATGCCGTGCTGCCACTGCAAAGCCCACGCGCGGAGATCACTCGCCGGTTTGTTGTTGCCCACGATCTCTGAAAGCGACGTGGGTCTGTATTTCTCAGACCATTCAATCTTTGTCTCTGATGTGTTCATCGATAACCCTCACAAGCGTTTTTTCTATGAAAGTCGTGATTGTGGGCACTTCCAGCATTCTATATCTCCTATTTCAAGTGGCAATAGATAATTATTCATTCTTATTCCAGCGATATTTATAAATCCATTCTAAAACCATCTTTCTATCCTGTAGGAGTATTTTCATCTTGTGTACTGGTCAGTTGGACGCACAACACCGCGAAAAACACAAAAACCGTGTTTATGCACTTCGCGGCGATTGTGTTGTATGCGCATGGGTGTGTGTTCATAGTCAGATTGGTCATTACAAAAATGAGAGCTTTCATTTTTTATCCTCCTAAATCCAGTGTCATCTGGATTGAGTTTGTGTATTTATCTTTCTTTTTGTCTTGATCCGCTAGTAATCCGTTCCTGACACGATTCATTTCGATTTTTACCAGGTCTACATCATCATCGTTTTCAAAGACTATATCAGCTCGTTTCTCTGAAACCTACCTTTCCCACAGTTAACTTCCCTTTCTTGATGGTGCCATAGCACAAAACCAGACACACTGGGCTACTTTTCACACTCATTTTGCCCATTAGCACCACCTATATTCAACATTTCTTACGACCAATAATTCACCATT
>DAOVGO010000079.1 GCA_030672345.1 Methanosarcinales archaeon
CGCCGCGCAATACACCAGTTGTAGAATGTCTGACCCGATCCTTGACTTATACGACCGTTTACTCGACAGATTCGGACCCCAGCACTGGTGGCCCGCCGAAACTGAGTTTGAGGTCATTGTTGGTGCCCTTCTGACCCAGCAGACCCGGTGGGAGAGCGTTGAGCAGGCGATCAGCAATCTGAAGGAACAATCGCTACTGACACCCGCCTCTCTTGCACAAGCAGAATTGGGCACAATCGAGGAATGCATCCGGTGCACAGGATTTTACAGGCAGAAAGCAGAACGATTGCAGCTGTTATCGCAGCATTTCTCTAAAAACGGGATATCCAGGATCCTTGAAAAACCAATCAACGAACTGCGAAAGGAGCTACTGTCGCTGAAAGGGGTCGGACCCGAAACCGCGGACAGCATCATACTCTATGCCGCACACAAGCCCGTATTCGTGATCGATGCTTACACAACAAGAATCTGCAGATGCATCGGCATCGACGGTGGATATGACGCGTTGCAGAGGCACTTTGAGGACCTGCTGCCAGAAAGCGTCCCGCTGTACCAGGAGTTTCATGCGCTGATCGTTATATATGGGAAGGAGTACTGCGTGCGAAAACGGTGCGACGAGTGCATCATCTCGACAGTATAGCGGTGTGCCCGCGCACCTCCACGAGCCCAAAACCGGTTCTTGACGCGATCTCTCCGGCGATCTCTGCCGCAGAACCCGGAGCATTCTTGAGAATCCGTATCTTGATCTCGCTCTTCCCTTTCATCTGCTCTCTGATCTCGTCAACGACCCGGTCGGTAACACCATTCTTACCGATGTTGATTACAGGTTTCATAGTAACTTCTCGACCTTCTCTGCCGACTTGGAAAGCTCAACAAGAACCAGACCAAGCCCCACCTCAGGCGCAGTCATTGCCACAACAAGCGCCTTTGGACCCGCGCCCATGCATATCAATTTACCATCGTCGGCTTCCACGATCACCCTTTTTGGTACACCCTTCCCCAGTTCGGATGAGGCTGTCTCTGCCGCACCAAGCATCGTCGCAGACATCGCAACAAAAGTCTCGGGATCACCCTTCGCGGGCATATTCGCCTGCATGAGCAGCCCATCTCTGGTCGCTATCGCACACGCTTCGATCTCACCGACCCTTCCGAGATCGCTTAGCACCTTTTCGAGCATCTCAGATGTCGTCATATTGAGCCTGCCTCCATAACCCTGTCAACCAGCACATCAAACGCTTCGAAGACGCCCTCGCGGGAGGTTGCAACCACTGGCATAACCGGCGCATCGTGTGCCATATCGAGTCCCCTTCTGATCTCTTCCGGGGTAAGCGCACCCTCCAGGTCCTGCTTGTTTGCGACGATAACGACCGGTAGCCCCATCGATTCAGTGATCTCAAGCATGTGCTTTGCGCGCACAAAGTCGGCGGTATTTGTCGAGTCAAGAATCAGAAATATCCCCATCGCCTCGCCGCTGAGTAGTTTCACGATCGGATCGAACCGTTCCTGACCCGGAGTTCCGAATATATCGGCGGCAAATCCTCTGTGATCCACATGCCCGTGATCGAGCGCCACAGTTGTGCCGAGTCGATCCACCGAGACCGCTCTGGTCGAAAGCGCATGTACAAACGTGGATTTACCGGCATCAAACGGTCCTGTAACCAGGATCTTTGGAAGGTACACGCGTACGCCACCCGGCTTCAAAACCTTGAATAATATACACTTTTTGGTAACTTCATCCCAGTCAATCTTCCTTACTCCAAAATACTGACCGAAGATGACTTTTTCTGTAATCCCACCAATTGAAACGACCGAATTGAAGATATCACCCTTGACATGCGCCAACGTATCTTCCGAATAGGGCCATGCCGTAAAATTGTAGACCACTACATGGTCATAGAGCATCGCGTACCTGTTCCACTCCTCGATAGCATCGAGTGTTGCTGATTCTCCGCAGAGGTCCATGATCGTTGAGAGCGATTCGAATACGATGACGCTGGGTTCACGCGCATCCTCCATCACCTGTTTGATTGCCTGGGTCAGACTGCCTGCATCATCCGGATTGGACACAACGTACTGTTCTGGCGAATCAGCGCCAACCAATCCTGAAAACCCGTCCACGATGACGAACCGATCCCCGTATTCGGCAGCGTCCCACCCGAACTCCTTGAATAGATCCCTGATCATCCGCGGATCAGTGCTCGAAGTGACATAGATCCCGCGCCCGCCTTCTGATATGGCTCTGTGCACAGTCTGCATCCCGAACACATTGCACTCGACTCCGGGGTATGCATAGTATACCAGCGATTTTCCTTGCGGGACGCCGCCATGCAGATGGTCGTCCAGTGCCGGTATGCCAGTTTCTATTATCATAAACACTAACCTCTCAATACGATGTTTACGCCATCGATCTCGTAGTCAAACCATGGCGTCGGTTTTGGCGAAAGCCCGATAGCACGTATCTGATAACCGTCATCGCCCTCCCGGATCTCGATCATGCCATCGAACAACTGCTTGAGCGTCACGATCGTCTTCTCATCATGCATCCCGTCTTCGATCACATACACACCGAGTGCATTCGCCGCCTTTATGCGACCCGTGAATACATGCAAAAATCTGAACACGGTCTGGAGATTCGAGTACATGAGGATCGTTGAGAGCGAATTGATGCACAACCGCGTCTCTTTCACCTGCATCTCCATCCAGAACCGCTCAAAGAACTGACTGATCTTGACACCGATTCCTGTGAGATCGACAGGGCTTGACGCCATCTTGATGTTCTCGGTATCGGGTGCGCCGAACCCCAGCGTTCTGGTAACGCAGTCCACGATCCCGATATGCTCCGGCGGAATGCTCAAATCACGGCTTTCGAACCAGTCGAGGACATTCTTACCGGGTTCGCGTGTTGAAACGATCACAGCAGCGTTTTTATTAATTAACCCATTATATGCGATGATATTTGTAATATCATCCTTGCCGCACATAGGGGGACCAATCATCATGATGTTCGTGCCACCCTTGATGTCCCCCACCAGTTCATCTATTCTGGAGATGCCGAGATTATATGTCATGAATGCCGCACCCAATTCCTTCGTTCATTCGATTAATTGTATGTGTTCATATAAAAAATCATCTGTATGATGACAATGTTCTCTGTTCTGTGCCTGCGACCACGTTCCTCACAGTCTTCCATGAATGCCGCACAAAGTCAGGAAAACTCCGGTGCTCGGAGAACCATTCCTGCAGGAAACGTATGGTCTTCGGATCGGATGGATATCCGCTGCCAAAGTCGCCAAACTCCTCTCGCAGGGCTGCAATCGCGCAGTCCCTGTGCACCTTCGCGATGATGGAGGCTGCAGCAACGATCGGGTATCTTACGTCGGCTTTATGCCGCGCAGTCACCCTGACCGGCTCCTTACATTTCTTCTGCACGTTTCTGCCGAATCGCTCCTCATTAACGTCAGCCGCATCCAGAAACGCATGTTCCGGTCTCAGATTCTCAAGCACCCTGGCATGGCAGATGACCATGACCTCGTTCATCGTCATGATGGTGCGCAGTTCGTCGATCTGGTGCGCGCTCACATCCAGCACAGACCAGTCATCGACCGTTTCTTTGATACGCCCGGAAAAAAACTCACGTTTTTTAGAAGTAAGCTTTTTAGAATCTTTTACCCCGAGTTCCTCGATCAGATGCAGTTTACCCTCTTCGATCAAGACGCCTGCAACGCACATTGGACCTATCACAGGTCCTTTGCCGGCTTCGTCGACTCCAGCGATCTTCATGGTTGATCATGATCGGGAGGGGTGTTAAACCCGACCTTCCACAGCAAACAATATATCCCGACGCCACAAATCAGTAACGAATGTCACGAAAAACACTGGTCACCTGCGGGCTGCCTTATGCGAACGGACCCGCACACATCGGGCATCTCAGGACATACATCCCGGCTGACATCTTTGTGAGGTCGCTTCGAAAACAGGGTCGGGACACGGTCTTTGTATGCGGATCTGACGCACACGGCACCCCGATCGTGATCAATGCAGAGGAACTTGGCATAACACCGTCCGAACTCGTAGAGAAGTATCACGATCACTTTGATCAGACATTCAAGTCTCTGGACATAATATTCGATGAATTTGGCAGCACAGAATCGCAGACAAACCACAACCGTACCATTGACATCGTAAACAGGCTCATAGATAACGGTTATGTCTTTTTGAAAAGCATCGAGCTTGCATACTGCCCGACATGTGACAGATTCCTGCCGGATCGGTATGTTGAAGGAACCTGCCCTGATTGTGGTGCGACAGCACGGGGCGACGAGTGCGATCAGGGCTGCGGCAAACATCTTGAGCCTGGCGAGATTCTTGAGCCAGTTTGCAAGATATGCCGGAGTAAGGCAGAATATCGGGTGCAAGAGCATTTCTTTTTCAGATTATCAGACTTTAAAGATTTTCTTTCGGATTATCTTGACAAACTCGAAGGAACATTGAATGCAAGGAATTATGCGCTTGGCTGGATTGATAATGAACTCAATGACTGGTGCATCACCAGAAACCTTGAGTGGGGCGTCCGTTTTCCGGATCATGAGGAACTGGTGGTCTATGTCTGGGTCGATGCCCCGATCGGCTACATCTCGTTTACCGAGGACTGGGCAAACAGGCACGGGATAGACTGGAAAGAGTACTGGATGAATCCGGGCGGGGATACCGACATCATCCACTTCATCGGCGGAGACATCATCTATCACCACTGCATCTTCTGGCCCGCCATGCTGAAAGGGGCTGGATACACGCTTCCAAGAGCGGTTGTTGCATCAGGAATGGTCAAAATTGGGGATAAGACGTTCTCAAAGAGCAGGGGCTACGTTGTCTGGGTAAATGACGATTATCTTGATAAAGGCTTCCATCCGGATCTGCTCAGGTACTATCTTGCAAGCTACACCTCGCATACAAAGGAACTGAACTTCTCATGGAAGATCTTTCAGGAGAAGGTGAACAACGAACTCGTGGGAACGCTCGGTAATTTCATCTACCGCACATC
>DAOVGO010000093.1 GCA_030672345.1 Methanosarcinales archaeon
GGGCTGATCACGCCATCTTCCGCATCGAATGCGGCAACGCCCCCAATCGGGAAGCCGTATCCGGGATGCGCATCTGGCATCGCCATCGAGTACTTCTGGATGCCAGGAAGGGTTGCGACGTTCACAGTCTGCGAAAGCGTCTCGATCTCCAGTCCTTTGAGCAATCTTGGCGACAGGAACAGTCGCCCGGGCACCCGCATCTTCTCCATGTAGTCTGTGGGGATGTCCCAGATGTAGTCTGTGACTCTGGATAGTTTGGGCATCTTCTTTTTCTGCTGCGTCGTCATGGTAAATTACTCCCCGTACTTGTTCAAATGAGTTGTGGTTGTTTCGAAGAGACCTTTCATCGTCTTCTGGTAACGGTCCGTTCCGGGAAAAGATTTATTGCGGAATAAACAGCACAATTGCACAACAGTAGGATAAAAAATTTATTTTCAGGAGCCGGATAGGCAGGATAGACTGATATGATCTTCCCACCAGAATACAAGTCTGTCGGCGTGATCCGCACCGACAGGACGCTGTCCGTTGCGCACGGTGAACTCCTGCGCCGCAAGACCAGTCAGACCAGAGAATCCGAGGTGTACTTCCTCTCACAGTACCTGATCGTCTTTGCATCCGATGGCTGCGCGGTCTACGCCGTAACAAGCGAGGGAGAGGGATTATTCAGGAGAGTTACCTCGTTAACAAAGATAGCATCAGCAGATGAAGTCGTACAACACGACGAACCGGTAAACATGCACAACCGAACCCTGCTTGTAAAAACAGCACACGAATACTGTGCAGACACGGTGAACACCGTCATCTTCAGGAGTGTGGACCAGCATCTCACATTCGTGCACAGACCGGACCCGGGCGACCTCATCGAGATCGATGTGATCGATGTGATCCCACCTGTTCCAGGCTGGCTCGTGTACATGGTCGGGCATCTCAGCGACTGTCTGCTCGGCGAACTCGGTGTTACATTCACACACAACATCCTGGACCTGAGGCAGTTTGAGGGCGAGGATTCGGTTTTTCCCTGCTTCACATCGGGCCTCTCCGGAAGGTACCTTGACAGCGAGGAGATAACTGAGCCCGCCACCCTGATCGGGTGCGACATCTCGAAGATGATCATCGACCAGCAGTTCCCCGACCTGAACTATAAATTTATCAACATCTGTTCGCAGACCGGGGGAGCATACAAGATCACAAAGCCATTCATCGCACGGTGCTGCCAGTCTGAGCGATCAGGGCTGGTCAACGTAGGTGGCATCGATGGCGTGGTCGTGCACTGGGCAGCATCCGGATATGAGGTGGCAGATGCACTGCGGAATCTGGTACAGAGGGTACGGTCACGACCATGATCATCGGGATCACAGGCACGCCTGGAACCGGAAAGACGTCGGCGTGTGCTCTTCTGGGGGGCGTGCTCGATCTGAATGAACTCATCAGGGAAGAGGGGCTCTATTCAGGTGTTGACGATGAGAGGGGCTCTCTGATCGCTGATATGGACGTGGTGTACGATCGCATCTGTGAGATTGCACAGGGCAGGGATGGGGATCTCGTAATCGAGGGGCATCTCTCGCATCATGTCTGCGATCTTGCGATCGTGCTCCGTCTCTCGCCTGACAAACTCGGGGAGCGTCTTAGGAAGCGCGGGTATTCCGGGGCAAAGATTTCGGAGAACGTAGAGGCAGAGGCAGTTGACGTGATCCTTGTCGAGGCGGTCGAATGGTGCGACCGGGTGTATGAGATCGATACGACCGGCAGAACGGTGGAGGAGGTCGCTGATACGATCCGGGAGATTCTTGATGCGATCAATCGCGGAATCGGGATCGATGGATACGAGCCGGGCTCGGTTGACTGGAGCGAACACTTTATATGAGAACCAACAGAGTGTAGTATATTATGAACGACGAGATAAGCGATAATCTGCCAGAGAAAGAGCATGAAGAGCTGGCAGATGAAGACCTGCTCGGCGGAATCGATATCGAATCAACAAGGGATCTCGAGGTTCCGCAACTGCTCATCGATCGGGTGATCGGGCAGGAAAGTGCCAGCGCAATCATCAAGAAAGCGGCGCAGCAGCGGAGGCATGTGCTGTTGATCGGGACTCCAGGCACAGGAAAGTCGATGTTAGCTCAAGCGATGGCTGAATTGCTGCCAAAAGAAGAGTTGAAGGATATTCTTGTTTATCATAATCCGGAAGATGGAAATAACCCAAAAACACGTGAAGTTAAAGCTGGTAAAGGTACACAGATCGTTAATGCTCACAAATTAGAAGCCCAACGAAAGGCACAGATAAGAAACACGATTTTACTGGTAATTGGATTTGCAATCCTCATTTACGCAGCATCCCTTGGCAGGATGGCTTTCCTGTGGGGGATTATAGCGGTTTTACTGATTATGGTGATCGGCAGGCAGTTTGTGCATGGCGAGAAGGGGCTCGTGCCAAAGCTGCTCGTGAACAACAGGGATCGCGATTCGGCGCAGTTTGTGGATGCGACAGGCGCACATGCAGGTGCGCTGCTCGGTGATGTGCGGCATGACCCGTTCCAGTCAGGCGGGCTCGAAACGCCATCTCATGACCGTGTGGAAGCCGGCGACATCCATAAGGCGCACAAAGGAGTGCTCTTCATCGATGAGATCAATATCCTGCGCCCCGAGTCCCAGCAGAGCCTGCTCACGGCGCTGCAGGAGGGAGAGTATGCGATCACAGGGCAGTCAGAGCGCAGTTCAGGCGCTCTTGTCAAGACGCAGCCGGTCCCATGCAACTTTATCATGGTCGCCGCAGGAAACTTGGATGCCGTAGAGGGTATGCACCCTGCTCTCAGGTCAAGAATCAAGGGCTATGGCTATGAGATATATATGCGCGATACGATGGACGATACCCCTGAAAACCGCCGGAAACTCGTTCGGTTCATTGCCCAGGAGGTCGATAAGGACGGAAAGATTCCTCACTTCGACCAGAGTGCCGTTCGGGAGGTTTTGCGCGAGGCAAGAAGGCGGGCTGGGAGAAAAGGTCACCTCACACTGAAACTGCGTGATCTCGGCGGTCTTGTCAGGGTCTCGGGCGATATCGCACATGCGGAAGGGGCGCCGGTGGTGACTGCAACCCATGTACTCGCTGCGAAGCGGATGTCAAGATCGGTTGAACAGCAGCTTGCAGACCAGTATCTTGAGCAGCGCATGGACTACAAGATGTACCACAAGAAGGGCGCAGAGATCGGAAGGGTGAACGGACTCGCCGTGATGGGCGGAGATTCAGGAATTGTCCTGCCGATCATGGCAGAAGTGACCCCTGCGCTATCCAAGAACGAGGGAAAGCTGATTGCAACCGGAATGCTCAAGGATATCGCAAAAGAAGCCGTTCAGAACGTTTCAGCCCTCATCAAGAAGGTTACGGGTAAGGATACCTCAAATACAGATATCCATGTCCAGTTCATCGGCACGTACGAGGGCGTGGAAGGCGACAGCGCATCGATTTCCATAGCAACAGCGGTCATATCCGCGTTTGAGGAGATCCCCATCGATCAGTCGGTCGCGATGACCGGCTCGCTATCGGTGAGGGGTGATGTGCTCCCTGTCGGAGGCGTCACCTACAAGATCGAGGCTGCGGCGCAGGCAGGCATCAAGACCATAATCATACCGAAAGCGAATGAGGACGATGTCCTGATTGAGGATGAGTACCGCGATATGGTGAAGATCGTGCCGGTCTCGAAGATCAGCGAGGTGCTGGAGATCAGTCTGGTAGGAAAGGGGAAGGAAGGCTTGCTCGATACGATCAAGCGGTTCTCAAAGAAGGTAAATATTCCAATTCCGGATCTTAACGTACCTAACGTACCGATTCCTGCGTATGGCACCCATTAGTGTTTATTGCTACTCCCGGGAAAGCAAAGGCGAAGCATCAACGTCCCCTGACGTTGCTGTATATCCGTCTGAAACCGAGCAGCACAAGTGCCGCTATGATCAACGAGAAGATCGAGACGATGACCACGATTTCATCCATCTCGAATGAACAGAGTGATGCGATCCTCCGCAGGATCATAAAAAAGAGCGCGAAAACGATCAGATTCAATGATTTTAGTTCTCTGGGTATGAACTTTGTCAAAGAATATCCATAATAGAATGCTGCCACCATGAGGACCACGGCGAGCAACTCTATGATCATTGCAAGGGTTTCGTACTCCAATATCTCACCTGAATAACTCTCCGATCTTCTCGATCATAATCCTTTCCGGGCTCTCCGGTCGTGTATGTTCGTACTCTTCGAATTTCCGTATCTGCTCTCGATGCCCTACGATAGCCAGTATCGAACCATCCTCTATAACAGTACTCCCGTGTAGATCAATGATCGTCTTTTCGTCCTTCTCTATCGCTATAACCGTGCAACCGACCTGCGATCGCAGATCCAGTTCTTCGAGGGTCTTTCCGGCAAACGGGGAGCCTTTCTCAACATGATATCTCTCGATTGCTATGTCCTCGTAGAGCATCACGACATCCTCCTCATGCTCAGAGATCGCCAGTTTTGCAACCATCTGCCCCACCACGATGGAGAGCGATGCAACATAATCGGCGCCGGCTCTGTAGATTTTGCCGCATATCGGCGCGTTCGCCCTCACCAGAATGATGGCATCCGGAGCAAGCGTCCTTGCGACGAGCGTTGCAAAGATCGCGTCGGTGTCGGTGTTCAGCGCTATTATGACAGTGGATGCGGACGTAACTCCCGCGCTCATGAGAACCTCTTCGCTTGCGCCGTCCCCGACCACGTAGTCGAAGCCGCGTCCCAACAGGGCGTCTTCGTTTTTATCCACTACAATAAATTCAACTTCGGCATTCACAAGTTCGGTGACGATACCCTTACCAACGTCCCCATATCCAACAACCACTACGTGCTCGTGTTTTGTTTCCATCACTCTGCCTGTCTCCTCATCTGGTTAACTTCTTCAGAGCCATCAGTTGTTCGTCCGTCCCGACCGCCAGCAGAATCGAATTGGATCTGATTATATCGGTCGATTTCGGATTGAGCGAGAGTTCACCGCTCGCCCACATCCCTATGATGTTGCAGCCGGTTCGTTTCCTTATCTCCGACTCTTTCAAGCTCTTTCCAATCAGTTCGCTCTCCGGATGGATCGGAAATTCGATTATCTCGATATCTTTTAGGAATTTGGTCGCGCCGACCAGATGGCTGACCGTTGGGTCGGCTGCCTTCCTGCCCATGAACGAGCCGAGCATCGATTTCGGAGCGATCACGCTGTCTGCGCCTGCATACTCCAGATACTTTCTCTTTGATAAATCTTCGAGAATGGTGATTGTTTTTACTTCGCACATATCTCTCGCGGTCAAAACAATATCTGCGTCGATTTCGTCGCTTTTATTAGCTATCAAAACCCTTGCTTTCTGTATATTTGCGCCATCAAGTGTATTTTTGTCGCACGGGTCTCCGTGAATGCAGAGAATGCCGCGTTCCAGCAAGTCTCTGACAACGCTGCTGTCGTCCTCCACCACCACAAAAGGAATCCGCTGGTGCTCCAGTTCCTCGATCAAGCTCTCGACAAGCAGGCTGTATCCACAGATGATCAGATGGTCTGATAATGCTGGCGACACGCTCGTCGGCAGCGCTGCTTTCACCCGCGACTCGATCCATGGTGTGATGACCAACGGGAAAAGCAGCGCGAATAAGAGAATAACCCCTGAAATAGCGACCACAACTGAGAATAACCTTCCTGCCCCCTCTACAAAATAGACATCTCCATATCCGACGGTTGTCATGGTTGCAATGACCCAGTAAATTGCGGTTACCGGGTTTACGTTATCCATCTGCCCTGGTATGTGCTGACCCTCTCTAAACATCAACAACATGAAAATGGAGCCGTATATGACGACGAGACAGAGGACGATGACTGAATAAGTAATGATCGATCTCTTGATATTCATACCCATGATTATTTCATCGTTTTTTGCACCAGACGCGCCTGAAATCCATGATACTTTGAAAATCCTTCGGAATCCTTCTGGTTGATCGAGGATTCGCCGAACGAGACCAGTTCCTCTGAATAGAGTGCGAAATCGGATCTCCTCGCAACCACCGTTGCAGAACCCTTATACAATCGCAACTTCACGTCTCCTGCGACTCGTTTCTGGGTCTCATTGATGAATGCGGAGAGATCGGCGTACAGCGGATCGTCCACAAGCCCCATGTACGCAAGCTCAGCCCACGCAGCATCCACCATCGCCTTGAACCTGAGTTCGCCCCTTGTGAGGACGAGCGACTCAAGATCGCGGTGCGCGGAAAGGAGTATCGTCGCAGCAGGATGCTCATAGATCTCCCGCGCTTTTAATCCGAGCACCCGATCCTCGATATTGTCTGACCGCCCGATTCCGTGTGCACCACCGATTCTGTTGAGCTTTGCGATCAGCGAGACGCCGTCCATCGCGGTTCCGTTAAGTGAGATCGGAACGCCGTTTTCGAATGTCAACTTCACGATCTCCGGATCCGGCGCCTCTGCTGGCGTTGTCGTCCATTCATAGATCTCTTCGGGCGGGATTACATACGGGTCCTCCAGTTCGCCGCCCTCGATGCTCCTGCTCCACAGGTTTTCGTCCACGCTCCAGATCTTCTCCCTGCTGACCGGCACAGGTATCCCGCGGTCTAACGCATAATCGATCTCCCATTCCCTTGTCAGGTTCATGTCACGCATCGGCGCAACAACATCGAGATCGGTCGCTCTGAATACCACCTCGAAACGAAGCTGGTCATTGCCCTTTCCGGTACATCCGTGCGCCAGAGCATCCGCATTCACTGATTCGGCAACCTCGACGATCTTCTTCGCAATCAGCGGGCGGGCGAGTGCCGTTCCGAGCACATAACCCTCGTAAAGACCGTTCGCTTTGATCGAGGGGAACAGGTAGCCATCTACGAACTCGTTCTTCAGATCGAGGGTGTAATGCTCATCAGCGAGGGTTTTCGCACGTTTTGTTGCGTCATCGATCTCGGATGCGGGTTGCCCCACGTCGGCAACGACTGTGATCACACGATCGTAATTATATCGCTCTTTAAGGAGCGGAATGCAGACAGACGTGTCCAGACCGCCCGAATATGCAAGTACTACGGTTTTCATGGTGCTACTCCTGTTATCAATAATGGTACGGGTGGGTTACTTATGATTGGCTTATCTTTTTCTTTTTCTGACATTAAGTCTCCCACGCCATGGGACGGTCAACCTGCGTGGTGTTGACCACACCCGCCGTACTTCCCCGTCCAATATTCCGTTTTCCGCAGCAGATACGATAATATCCCCTCAAAAGCCATCTGATGTGCGGATGGTATGGCGAGTGGACCCCGGTCGAAACGAGCTTATCCATCATTCTTCCTGCATAAAGATCTTAATCGAACATAGAATCATGAAAATCCCAAAAGCGATTTGTAATGTGGTTGCAGGCAGGATATTTGCAGCAATGGCGCCAAAAACCGCTCCGATCACGGATGCAGGGATCAGGAATTTTATTGCTTCGGTATCTATGTTATTGAATTTCTTGTGGAATGTCGCTCCTGCAAGGGTAGTTGGCAGAATAACCGTTAACGAAGTGGCGACCGCTTCGTGTATCGACAGCCCGAAGAACAGGTTTAACACCGGAACCATTATCACACCCCCACCTATGCCAAATAGAGCGGAAGCCGAACCAGTAACCAGTCCCAGAATTGCCAGCAGGGGGTAGGCACTGGTATTTGAAACCGCTTCGGCAGGAAAATTTATTATCCCTATTAATTTTAATCCTACAAATAATAAGAGCGAGGCAAATAATTTTGTTAATAGTTTGCTACTCATCTTATTTGCCAGTTCTGCGCCGAACTTTGCACCGATGATCGATCCCATAATGATAAATAACGCGATGAGGAATTTGATATTGCCGCTTTTTATGATGTAGTGCACTATTATTCCAACAAACGCAGTGGGAACTATCACTGCTAACGAAGTGCCGATGGATCTCTTTATTCCGTAATTAAAGAAGAGTATCAACGCGGAAACCAGGATCGCGCCTCCGCCGATGCCCAGGGCAGCGCTGCAGAACCCTGCAATGAGACCCGGAAGCAGCAGATTGAGATTCTTCATCAGATGGTCTACTGTGACGAAATCGTGTAAAAACGTTGCTCGCCCGAATGCGGCGCACTGACAAGTATTTTATGTGCATGCGGCACAATTTTAATCAAGGGATATGCATGGCAAGGAAAAAGAAAACCGGCGACGATAAAAAAACGGTCTTCACTCCGGAACTGGACAAAACCATAAAAAAGGGCGGGGCTGCGATCTCAAAGATCCTGAAGAGCGACCCTGATGGGAGATGTATCCGGGATCTGATCGAGTACCACCTGCGAGAGATCGATGATGGCACACGTGACGATCTTGCGATGGCTCTTGCTCTGGCGTTTGATGAGGTGGTCGAGCAGACGATAGCGCTTTCGCTATTCACCAATGACCCGCTGGTGCTTGCCGAGTATGAGCGGGTAGGCATGCCCGATCGGGTTCTGGCGTTTCTCCGCTATCTTGTTTCGCTCTATGGTGCGAGAGCAGAGGATGCGGCAATCTGTCTGGAGCATCCTGATGGGCTGAAACAGACGCACTTCGCTGCCAATTACGACGAAACAGGCACGCCGCGCAGCATCACGATGAAACTCACCAGAGCGGACAACGATTCGATCATCATCACCGACGAACCGGATTCGTATCTCTTTTTAGTCTACCAGCTACTTGGGCAGTTAGCTGGCATCGAGCCTCCGGATGCGCCCGATACGAGCATCAAGGACGCACTCGACAGCATCGGGGGCAAAGTCGATGACAGGGTCAGGGACGGCGCCAGAGATAGCATCAAGGATGGTATCAAAGAACATAAATCGTGATGAACGAATATTTACTCTCAGGAAGCATTCTCTGCGGCGATGATTTTGATGTGGTCGAGGGTTACATCTGCATCAGGGATGGTGTGATCGCTGAGGTCTGCGAGGAACCGGGGACCGTGGATGCGCGGGCGCACGGCATCGTCGTGCCGTGTTTTGTGAATGCGCACACGCACATCGGCGATTCGGTGTTGAAAGACCCGCAGGTCACAGATATCGCAAGTCTGGTGCGCCCGCCTGACGGACTCAAGCACCGGGTGCTGCGCATGACCGGCACGCACGATCTCGTGCAGGCGATGCGGGCAAGCATCTTTGATATGGCTGCAACCGGCACCTGCGCATTCGCGGACTTCAGGGAGGGTGGGTTGCACGGGGTGCAGGCGCTGCAGCAGGCAGCAGACGGCGCTCCTGTGAAGGCTGTGATCTTTGGCAGACCGGCTGGCATCCGTGATACGGGTGGTGTGGACGTGGCGGGTGTGCCGGACGAGATGGAGGTGGATGGGATGAATGGGGTAGACATGCCAGATGAGATCGGTTCGATCATCGACCACGCAGATGGCATCGGGATCAGCAGCACCAATGATTACGAAGACGGGATCGCAGCGGCAATCGCAGAATGCACAAAGAGATACGGCGGCAGGTTTGCGATCCATGCAGGCGAACTTGATTCGACCGATATCGATGATGCGCTGGCGCTAAACCCAGATCTCCTGATACATCTGACGCACGCATCGACTGATGACCTTTACCGGGTTTCTGACCATGATATTCCGGTTGTGGTCTGTTTGCAATCGAATCTCCTGACCAGAGTTGGCGTGCCGCCCGTTGAGGCAATGTTTGCGGTGGATGTGGTGGTTGCTGCCGGAACAGACAACGTGATGTTTGATTCGGTGGATATGTTTGCAGAGATGCGTTTTTTGTCATCGCTCCTCGCTCTGAGCGAGCAGCAGGTGCTCGGGATGTGCACTCGTGCGGGCGCGGTTGCGCTCGGTCTGAACTGCGGGGCAATCGTTGCCGGGATGGATGCGAGTGTGATGGTGCTTGATAAGGGTTCTTACAACCTTGTGGGTGCAAGAAACATCCTCAGAAGCGTGGTGCGGCGTGCGAGGGCAGGAGACATCCTGTTCTGTTCTGGTGGTATGCGTGCGTGATGAGTATGCAAGATTGCGCAGCGATAAGCGATGGATTGAGGCTGGCATGCTTCTCGTTCCGTTGCACGTTACACAATTCGGTGTGCTCCGTTCAAAAGAATATATCGAACCGATCATGGAGGATGATGGTGTATTTGCGATAACCGCTCCTTATGATCTGACAATTGGTCTTAAGATAACCGGACTTCCACAGAAGGACTCCTGCAGCAACCTGAATTCTACCTGCTATCCGCCACCGGGAAAGCACGTGCGGAGATGTTAATCGAGCAGATCGAGATCCTCCCAAAAGAGACGATCGGCGAGGTCTGCGAGTTCAAGGCGATCTCTCCGATCTACGTGAAGACGCAGCGACTGCAGGACGGGCGTCTCCGCGATTTCGATCTCTATCCCACGGACGGCAAATTCTACGAGAACCTTCATGCGAATCTTGCTGCCAGATTCAGGGAGTATCGCGGGCATGATGTCAGCCATGATCATTTCGAGATTATTGCTACCAGAAATGTGAAGGCAAAGCGGATAAAGATCGCAAATAACTATCGCAGGTGCTCGCTTATGGAATTTGAGGTGCAGGGAAGTACTGAGTTGCTTGAGTTTGCTTACGAGGCAGGGATCGGCGAAAAGAACGCGATGGGGTTTGGGTGTCTTGAGGTGGCGGGATCTACCCTCGGGTTTCCCATCTCATAAATCGTCCAGATCATAAACAAAGAACCCTTTTTTTATGAGTTCGTCTTTACCTTCAACTTTCTTTGCAACAATCCCAAAATACTCCTTGCGCACATCGTTATTCCACTGAACAAACCTCGATTTTCCTTTCAACTCTTCCAGAATGTTACCTGCTTCTCTTTCATTCAAATTTTTCCATTTACATTCCACAAAAAAAATTTCGTTTGTATTTTCGTTCAAACAAACCACATCGATCTCAAGTTCCATTCTCTTTCCGCCTTCCCTGTAAAACCCCCACCATCTTCCGGTTTTCGTGGCTGCAAAGGGGCACAGGCGTCTCGACATCTCCTCCCTTGCCAGTTTTTCAAATTTTCTACCCACGTATGTGTTGAAATCCCTTTTCAAGCTATCTTCAACGCTTTTGATCTCACCTATCTCGATATCGGACCTGTTGGGCTCAAAGAACACAAAATAGAAGTCAAAAAAGTTATCATCTACGGTATACAGAGTTTTTTTGCTTTTTATCTCGGTCACAGGGATCTCTTTTTTTATTATGCCAATCCTCATCAGCGATTTCAGATACCGGTCCATGTCAGATGGTTTGATCCCTGATTTATCTGATATCTCTGCAACCCTTGTGCGTCCCGAAGCCATGGCAGATAAGATGTTTTTGTAAATATCCGGTTCTCTGAACTCTTCTTTCAGAAGAAAATCCACTTCTTCGTAGAGCATCCCCCTCTTCGACAGGATCTGCTCCTTCGCATTTTCAAGCGCAGATTTTTCTGCGTCAAACTTTTCGAGATAAAACGGGACACCTCCTAAAATGGAATATATTCTTACAATCTCTTCTTTTGCGTTTCCTGGAAAAAATTCCTTGAGATGCTCGAACTTAAGATGATTAACCTTTATATGTCCCGTTTTTCTGCCATAGAGTGGATTTTTGTACCCGAGCAGTTCTTCCATCATGCTTATGGAAGATCCGCAGATTATAAGCATCATCTTCTCATTCTTCAAAACTTCATCGATGACCTGCTGGAACAACGAGGGAACCGCGTCATCTTTCTCAACAAGGTATGAAAACTCATCAAAAATAATTACAAGCTTTTCTTTCGATCTTGACACTATGTAAGAAAATATTTCCTCAAGATCTTCCGAAGCAATCTCCGGTTCTCTGAAAAATCTCGCAACTTGCTTTTTAAACCTTTGAACGTTCGCGGTAGTTCCTGCTTTGTTGCATAAGAAGTACACGTGGGGTATCTCTTTCACAAAATTCTTCAAGAGCTCGGTCTTTCCAATCCGCCTTCTGCCATAGATTACAATGAAATCAAAGGCTTCTTTACCGTACCGCTCCTTTAAGAAGTCCAGTTCTTCTTCCCTGTCGATAAATAGGAACATAATCCTTATGTTTATGTTCCTAACATATAAGCCTTTCAGGATACCTGCGATGTCCTCGTTGTCCGGTTCGGAAACAGGGGTATCTGAAAACCACTGCGCCGGTCGTATTCTGGTGGCAGGTATGCTGATGTACAGGGAAGGACAGAATCAAAGACCGGATTTGATAGTTACGTGGTGACAAGTGCATGACTGAAACAGAGACCCAACCGGACGAGACGGAAACCGGGCATGAAACCGGATGCGAACCAGGATGCGAACACGAGATCGAAATTGAACCTGAACCTGAACTCGAACCTGAAACCGGACCAGAGAACATATACGCGGGAATCCAGTCCGGAGCCGTGCGCATCACTGGTGTTAAGGTCGACTACTACCACATCTGCCACACCAAGCTCTGGCTCTTCTCACACAACATCACGCTTGAGTCCGGGCACGAGAACGTAGCGATCGGCAAACAACTGCACGAAGATCGTTATAAACGGGATAAGAAGGATGTCACAATCGATAACACGATAAGCATAGATTTTGTTCGGCGCGGATCCCGAATCGAGCTTCACGAGGTGAAGAAGACAAAGAAGATGGAGGATGCACACAGGGCGCAGCTACTCTTCTACCTCTATTATCTAAAACAGAGGGGCGTTTCTGCTGAAGGCGTGATCAACTATCCGCTGATCAGGGAGACTGCGCGGGTCACACTGACGCCTGAAGACGAGGCGAATCTGCAACGCGACATCGAGGAGATCGAGAGAATCGTGCAGGGGCGTATGCCGCACCCGTTGCGGAAGCGGATCTGTGCGAAGTGCGCATATCTCGAGTTCTGCTTCTGCGATGAGGTTTGAGAGATTGATGTGGGGTGAGTGGTTGATGCTTCCGCCAATTTAATATACCAATTATATTATACTTTCTACTATATTCAAGAATTCTTTTGCTGAATTTAGAGCCGTTCGTGCTTCGTCTTCATCTAAAACAACGTCCAATCCGTAGATCGCACTATGTCTGAACCGCCGGTAGGTATCCAGCACGTTCGCGTACATACCCATATCTTTATATTTTTCTTTGAGATATTTTGGGACACATTCGTGGCTGCGCTCTTTGATTCCGTCCTTAAACAGCAGTGCCCGGGCGGCGTGAAACATGGCGGTGTAACTCGAAACGATTACCACCCGGTATCGGTGTATGCGCAGGTTCTCATCTGCATCTTCGATGTTACTCGCAGAGAGTTCTATGGACCTGTGTTGCGTTTTCCATATCAGGAGTTATCCTCTTCAAAAGCCCTCTTCGGAAGCAGTCCTCGAGTTTCATAACAGCTCGCTCCCGTAGAGCAGTATGTGATTTCTCATAATACTGCTGTAAAATGCGTCTTTTCGTTCTGCCATAGATTTCCACTGGGATGGTCCAAACACAGACAGACTCACCTCTTTTCCAAGTTCATTCTCCAGTTCTTCTGCCGCGTCGATGAGTCTATCTCTTCTGCCGGGAGTTATCACCAGAAAGTCAACATCGCTTTTCTCGTCGAAACTGCCATCCGCATAACTTCCGAAGAGGGCAAGCGATATAATATCCGGATCAATTTTAAGAAATTTTCTTCCCGGGCTCATTTCAGTGATTAAAGCGATTCCATACGCTTTTTTCAGTGGAGGTACGACGCAGTGGTCATTGTTCAGTTTATAGAGGTGGGCAAGACCTTTTTCCTCTTTTATCAGAACTCCTTCGGAATGAAGCAATTTTACGGCACTGCTGACACTTCCGGGACTTACCTTCAACCGTCTTGCCAGTTCTTTTACATGGACGGACGTACATGGGTTTGCAAGGAAATATGACAGGATCTTCCACTGCACATACCTATTGAATAGTTCAATCAATCGAACCACCGTTCAACACAATATACGACCGTTCAGTACATAAAACCTTCGCGGGGTTTTGCGATAACAGCGGAGTACCCGAATGACATAGAGTAACAGGGTGCAAGAGTAACAGTTATCCACTGCCGGTCGCCAATAAATGTAAGTGTTGGGAGATTGAGTAATACCAGAAGGAGAGATGCCAGCTTGAAATCAGACTACTACATTCTGCAGGACGGAATCCTAAAACGAAAGGAAAACACCGTCTATTTCCATAACAAGGAAGGAAAAAGAGTTCTTCCGATCAACAAGATCTATTCGATATACGCTTACGGAAAATTATCCTTCTCGTCAGGCGTTGTCTCGTATCTTGCGAAGAACGGCATCCTAATCCACTTCTTCAACTACTACGGCTTCTACGAGGGCAGTATGTACCCGAGAGAGACGCTAATAAGCGGAGACCTCGTGATACATCAGGCAGCCCACTACCTTGACAGCGGGAAGCGGGGATACCTTGCGGCGCAGTTCATCGAAGGCAGTTGCAGAAATATCCTCAAGAACCTCGGATACTACGCACGGAGCAAGGAGGACGTGCGAGATGCGATTGAGCAGTACATCAGCAAGATAGAGGGCGAGATTGCACGTCTTCCGGGCGCGAACACGATTCCGGAGATGATGAATGTCGAAGGTCGGATACGTGACATCTACTACAGTGCGCTCGACGTGATATTCCCTGAGGAGTACAGGATCACGAAGCGCACCCGCCGCCCTCCGGAAAACCGGATGAACACGCTCATCAGTTTCGGAAACTCGCTCATGTACACAACTGTTCTCTCTGAGATTTACAACACGCAGTTGAATCCGACGATCTCATACCTGCATGAGCCGTTCGAGCGGCGGTTCTCGCTGTCGCTTGACGTGAGCGAGATTTTTAAGCCGGTGATCGTGGATCGGATCATACTCAAGCTCGTGAACAAGAATATGCTCGACGACGGGTGTTTTAGGGGCGAGATCGGGGATATGCTGCTCAGTGAGAAGGGGAAGAAGATCTTTCTTGCCGAGTACAATGCGAAGCTGGGAACCACGATCAAGCACAAGGGGCTGAAGCGGAACGTGTCGTACAAGCGGCTCATCCGGCTTGAGCTGTACAAGATCGCGAAGCATGTTCTGGGTGATGCGGAGTACAAGCCGCTCGTGATGTGGTGGTGAGGGGGTTATGCCGGTGCCGGGGGTGGTAAGATGTGTGCAATCATCGCCCATGATGAAGGGGTTGGACGCTTACGGTTGCAGGATTTCACCCGACACTCGCCTTTCAAATGATTACATCCATAATGATTACAAAAATAGTAACTACTCAGGTATGCTGATTGGTCTCCCGATTGCGATCCTGTATTTTCTGGCAAGAAAAATAACCGCGGAGGGCGCAGAGGAACGCAGAGCGTTTAACCATTTATTCCCCCTCCGCGCCCCTCTGCGTACTCTGCGGTTATATTCCGTGTTTGATTACAGTATGCCCCACGTCCCAGGTAGTTCTTACATAGTGAAGTCCCCCGACAGTGGTTTAGGTACCTGAGTAGTTACCAAAAATAATCATCCACACCCGATAGGCGACACACCCATGAAATTCCACAACCACGAAGACGAACTGCAGGAACTGCACCGCCTCATAAACATACCACCCTCGATGATCGTTCTCGCAAGACGGTGCAAGGGTCGGCAAAACCGATTAAGAATTGAGGAGCGAGTAGCGACATGTACGTAATCATCGTCTA
>DAOVGO010000003.1 GCA_030672345.1 Methanosarcinales archaeon
GTGGAGCATGCATCGATGATCGCAAGCTTCTCTTCCGCTTCAAGCGCCGCAACGTTCCACCCGAATCTCGAAAGATTCTCCCGGATCTGTGTGAGGCGTTCCTCGGTTGCGACAAAGATGCCGTTTTCGCCGTACTGTGTGATCCCGCTGTGCAGAAACTGGAACGCAAAGTTTGTTTTGCCAGTACCTGAAGTCCCTGAGAGCAGGTAGGTCCGATTTCTTACCAATCCGCTTTCACAGAGTTCGTCGAACCCTGGTATCCCTGTAGGTACTCGATCGTTCATTATAACCTCCAATTTAACTATTCCCCGATAATACAAACCATGATAAAAGCGCATCAAGCTGTATTCGCTCGTTTGCGCCTTCTGTGATCCTGAAATCGATCTCTCCGATTTTGTCTATCGATTCAACCTTCTTGCGGTCAGGAATTTCCTTGATATCAAACACCGCTCTGTATATCTGCCCGACAACATCTTCGCCAGACAACCCCTGTTTGGTCAATAGATCATCCAGTCCCCTGCGAGATTCTGCAAAATCGCCTCTGTACGCACTCAGAATCAGCTTTTTGATCTCCTCAGGACGCGCTGTTGCTGTTATCTGGTATATGTCATCGCGATCGATGGTCGTGCCGAGCATCGCTGCCGCCTGCAGCGCATTGATCGCTTTTCGCATGTCGCCGCGGGCAACGTACGTAACCGCTCTGATCCCCTCGTCTGTGATGTCAAGATGCTCGCAGTCGGCGATATACCTGACTCGTTCCTCGATTGCATCATCTGAGACCTGGTTGAACCGGTAGACCGCGCATCTCGATTGAATCGGCTCTATAATTCTTGATGAGTAGTTACATGATAGTATGAACCTGCATGTCTGCGTGTACTTCTCCATCGTCCTGCGCAGCGCAGATTGGGCGTCAGAGGTCAGTGCATCAGCCTCGTCCAGAAAGATGATCTTGAATTCGGCGTCTCCGACAGGCGACATCCTTGCAAAGTTCTTGATCTTGTGCCGCACCACATCGATGCCACGCTCATCACTGGCATTCAGTTCGGTAAAATTGGAATGCCACTCATCGCCAAAGAGTTCTCTTGCTATGGATACCGCGGATGCGGTCTTTCCGACGCCGGGCGGACCTGTGAACATCAAGTGCGGCAGATTCCTTGTGTGCACGTAAGAGATCAGCCGTCCGACAGTGTTATTCTGCCCGACCACGTCTGACAGCTTCTTTGGTCGGTATTTCTCGATCCATATTTCCTGTTTGATAATAAAACCCTCCGCGCGGTGACTGCGTCTTTAATCTATTGTCTGTTAATATCTTAAGGTTTCGGGTGATGAAACGGTGACCTTTGAATTTCTTCTGGCAGCTCGAGAGTTGAGATAACAGTACGTGTCCATGATTACGTTGTGTGGTAAATCGGCACCGAGTGTTTGGGCGGCAAGCCGGCTTTGGGAAAACACCTATCTGATTCGCTCTACCATCTTCACAGCCGCCTCGACAGCACGCTTCGCATAATCCACGCGCTGGTGCGCCTCCATGCGGGTCATCCCAGGACCTGATATGCCGAGTGTGACCGGTTTTCCGGATTCGAGCGAGATATCCATGATCTTCCTTGCGGCATGTTGCACCACGATCTCGTCGTGTTTGGTCGCACCCTCGATCACACAGCCGATGGTGACAACTGCGTCGATCGCCTCGTTTGATACGAGTTTCTTGATCGCAAGCGGCATATCATACACGCCCGGCACCATGATCGTCTCAACAACCTCGGCACCGAGAAATCTGGCGTGTTCCTGCCCGAGCAGTTCCATCTGATAGGTCAGATCCCGATTAAACTCAGATACTACGAATCCCAGCCGAATAGTCATGTATCAATCTCCTTTCAAAGAAAAAAAGTGGAAGAAAGGAATTCGAGAAGATCTGTTTTGAGGGGATGGACGGCTGTATGAAGTCAAACAACCTATGATGGATTTCTCGAATTCCACATGCCTATTTTTCTGGCTGATAGTAGATAAATGTTGGGTTGACAAAGGGGGCGGTCACATCACGCGGTGTCGCTGGTACCCCTTGGATACCTGACCGAACTTCGCGGTCAAGGTTACGCGAATCGTTCCCGCAGAAATGGCTTAAAATCAAGATACTCCCTCATCACAGCGATCCCCGATCACGGGGCTTTATAAGAATCGCAGCACCTTTTTTGACCCCGCTTTTCTCGACTTTATCCGCAATATCGGCAACCGTGCCGGTAATGACATGTTCATCATCCCATGAAGCATGGTACACCACCGCAACCGGCGTATCAAGGGGATGATCGATGGTAGCCATGATCTCCCGGATATATTTTATTCCGATGAAGATCGCCATCGTGGCATGATGTTTGGATAACTCCCTGATCGATCCGGATTCGAACCGGTAGCCATCTCTCCACGGCTCTCCGGCGGAGCGTGTAACGATCAACGTTTGATTCGTGGCAAGTTCCGTTCTCGACGCTGCTGCAATGGCAGAGAGTGACGAGACTCCTGGAACAATCTCCACTCCGATTCCATGACTGGTGAGCGCACGTACCTGCATGGAAATATTCTCAAAGAGCGAGGGATCGCCGCTGTGCAGTCTTACCACCGTATTTCCTCTGCCGACTTCCTCGATGATATACGCTATCACCTCATCAGCCGTCAAATTCCAGCTATTTATCTTCTTTCCGCTCGAAAACTCGAGTATCTCTGCATTGATCGATGATCCCGGATATATAACGATATCAGCACGCTCAATCAGTTTTTTCCCTTGATTGTGATCAATTCAGGATCGCCGGGTCCCACGCCTATAAAGAATACTTCCATTCCTAAAACAACTCATATTCAAGTCTCTTCTCATCAGGATTGTAGATACAGGTTGGATCTCCGCCATAGAAGTTACCATCATAGAAATACGCCTTCTGCCGGCAACCTCCGCAGACATCCGCATACTCGCATCTTCCGCAGGTGCCATCAAGGGTCGTTCTCCGCTCCCGTATCTCGAGCAGTTGTTTATCAGGATGTCCGTTCCAGATATCGTTAAACGAACGCTCTCTGACGTTACCGACCGACATCTGTGGCGTGAAATGGCATGGATTCACGTTTCCAATATAATCCACGTTCGCAACCTTGTTTCCAATCGAGCAGCCACCCGAAACCTGTAGAAGCTCCCTGACCCGATCGACTCTCTCAGGATCTTCCCTCTTCAGGCGTTCAAGGATATATACTCCATCCATCGGGGAGTCTGTTGTTAAAATCTCGATCTCCTTGTCCCGAAG
>DAOVGO010000099.1 GCA_030672345.1 Methanosarcinales archaeon
CTTATGAACAAGTATTCCTGATAGGATCAGTATGAGGAGTATGATTCTGGTGCTTATCGTCCTCTCGATAGTCATTGGTGGTTGTGTTGATCAGGATTCCCAGGAACCGCTCCAGCCGGAACCGGAACCGGATCAACCGGAACCGATCCAGGAAGCAAAACTTGAAACAGAACCGATCGATCTATCCGATCTCGTGTCTGAAGGTCCGGATTTTACCAGATATTACTCATTGCAGCCTCTGGATATTACTTTGAAGGTCCCCCCGTACGATTTGCCGCTTCAGACGAACCAGATCTCAAACTATGGTCCGTTCTCCGGAGAAATCCCGCTCAGCGATGATGCCCTGAGTTTACTGGAAGAAAACGGCTTCGTTGTCATAGGTAATCTTTTTAATCAGAAGGAAGAGGATATTGTCCAGCCGTACAAGACGCTTGCGGATGGCGAGATACCGATCTTCATCACCACCGATTCGCTACTGCACCTCTATCATATCCAGTTCGATGAGACGCTGCGGCAGATCGAGGAAAGGGAATTTTACGACCTGATATGGGAGATCAGCGAGGAATTGCTGAACGATTCACTAAAATCTTATGAAAATTCAGGTGGAGAGCTTAAAGAAGCGTCAAGGAGGAATGTTGCCTACTTTTCGGTTGGTTTGAGTCTGCTTGAGCCGCGACCAGAACAGGTCTGCCAGAGCGAGCGCGAATGGGAATGTGCCGATGCCCACTTCAAGAAGGAGGATCTGGGGCGTTATAGTTTCGAGGTCCCGTCATTTGTCGCGGATGATGTCAGCAAGGAATTAAAATTGATAGCGGAGCATTCCGGATTCTCAAAGTCCCCTATATTTATTTACAATGAAGATTACTCCCAGTATGTCCCGAGAGGGCACTACACACGCTCGGAAAAACTGAAGAACTATTTCAGAGCGTTTATGTGGTATGGACGGATGAGCATGCTCCTCAAGGGCTCGGACACGATAGCGCCGGGAACGACCGACCCCTCCTGTGAAGAGGCTCTCATTGGAGTGGAGGATGCAAGAATCCAGACGATGGGCGCATCTCTGATATCATCCGAATTCGATGAAAATGAGGAACTGATGGGTAAATGGGACCGGATATATCTGGTAACCGCTTTTTATGTGGGATTATCCGATGATCTGGGACCTTATGAGTACATCGATGCATTAAACCTTGTTTTTGGGGAAACGTTCGATCCGGATGATCTGGATGACGAGACGCTCAATGAATTGAGAGCGAAACTGGCAGAGTACGGATCGCCAGAGATATATGGCGGGACCGGAGCATGCGAAATACCGCCGCCGTTCACGCCTGCGCAGGCGGACCAGTGCCTGGAAAACACAGCAGGATTCAGGTTGATGGGGCAGCGGTTCATCCCTGATTCGTACATGTTCACAAACCTTGTCGGTGTTTATACAGACGTCTACGAGGGGGACGGGGGGCCTTTCACGCTCGTAATCGATGGCGCTGGAAGGCAGGTCAGAGGTTTCCCCCGCGGTCTCGATGTCATGGCGCTTCTCGGATCGGATCGATCAAGGGAACTACTAAATGAACTTGATGATTCCAATTACAGGGAATATGATCGGCAGTATGGGCAGCTAAAGGACGAATTCGACTCGTTTGACGCGGCAGAGTGGAACAAAAACCTTTACTGGTCATGGTTATTCGCGCTAAAGCCCCTTCTCAAAGATTACGGCGCGGGCTACCCGACATTCATGCAGACCGATGCATGGCAGGATAAGGAACTGACCACAGCACTCGCATCATGGGCAGAACTCAGGCACGATACGATCCTCTATGCCAAACAGAGTTATACCATGGTGGCGACTGCTATGCCCCCTGAAGAAAAACCTGTTGTCGGATATGTTGAGCCGGTTCCTGAGTTCTATAATCGGTTGCTGGCGCTGACACGGATGACGAACAACGGTCTCGCCGATATGGACGTTCTGGACGAATCGGCAAAGCGCAGACTCGATAACCTCGAAGAGATACTCGGGAAGCTTGTTGAGATCTCATCAAAGGAACTGGAGAATACGGAACTGACAGATGATGATTACGATTTTATAAAGAATTTCGGTGATCGTCTGGATGGCGTCATCGCCGATGTTGACGATAAGGCAAAGAAGACGACGATCATCGCTGATGTGCATACCGATGGCAATACGATGCAGGTTCTCGAAGAGGGCGTTGGATACGTTGATCTGATCGTTGTTGCATACAAACTACCTGACGGAAGAATCCTCCTCGGAGCAGGTCCTGTTATGAGTTATTATGAGTTCAAGCATCCGATGAGTGAGAGACTCACCGATGAGGCATGGAGGGAGCTTCTGGTTTCAGATCCGCCCGAGAGACCGGGATGGGTCTCGAATTTCGCCGAATGATTGATGATATCTGAAAATTGCAGCCATTTCCGCTGATTACTTGATCTGGGATCTTAATGTTAATGGTTGTGACCATAAATGCAAAAACTGACTCTGAGACACGACCGGCTCCTCGTCCTCTTCCTCTTACTCGGACTCGTGATACTTGCTTTTATAACAATCCCGCTTCTTAACATGACTGCCGGTCAACTCATCTCCAACCAGCCCGGCATGGCAGAAGCGATCAACGATTCTTCGGTCTGGAAAGCGATGATCCTCACGATGTACACCGCACTTGTCGCAACCGCCGTAGCATTCGTATTCGGCGTGCCCCTCGCATACTTCCTTGCACGACGCGACTTCCCGGGCAAGGGCGCAGTCGAGAGCATCGTGGATATCCCGATCATCGTTCCGCACACGGTGGCAGGTATCGCACTCCTCACTGTATTCGGATTGCATGGATTGCTCGGTCAGCCGCTGTCACAGGTCACCCAGTTCAGAGACGCGATTCCAGGAGTCGTGGTTGCGATGCTCTTTGTCTCGGTACCGTTCCTGATCAACTCGGCGCGAGAAGGGTTCCAGAGCGTCGATCCGCGCCTCGAAAACGTTGCCAGATCGCTCGGAGCATCGGAATGGGGCGCATTCATCTGGGTTACGGTCCCGCTTGCCGCGCGCCACATCCTCGTGGGCTCGATTATGTGCTGGGCGCGGGCGATGAGCGAGTTTGGCGCTGTCATCGTGATCGCATACTACCCGATGATCACACCAACCCTGATCTACGAGCGATACATCTCCTACGGGCTTTCGGCATCATCCCCGATCGCTGTTCTGATGATCATCGTCTGTCTGGTCATATTTATCGCATTGCGGGCGATCTCTTCCGGATGGAGACGGTACGATCGGGATTAGGTCGATGACTCGAGATCCCACCGCGGATATCGATGTTCTTGTTATTCGGGGGACTATCCCATGAAAACTCCACGCGATACCGAAGCATATTCGAATCTACTACGTACTACGTATCTTCAGCCTCTGCAGCATCCACTCCCGCCGCCTCTATGAGCCGGATCCTTGTTCTGTAAGCCGCGAGAAGAAAGCCGTACAGCGCAGGTCCGACGACGATGCCCACCATCCCGACTACGAAGAGCGGTGCGGCAAACGCCAGCAGGGTGATGATCGGATGAATCGCGGCGCTCTCCATGGCAAGGCGGGGGCGGATGATGTTCTCCGGGATCAGGTTAAGAAAGATCACTCCGAATGTTAGTATAGCCACACCTCTCGTATAATCCTGTATCACCAGATAGTAGAGCGTCATAGGCAGAATGATCGTGTTTGTCCCGACGAGGGGGAGCAGCGCAAAGACGGCTATGACAATGCCCCAGAGGACTGGATACGATATTCCGAGCAGAAGAAATCCAATGGCTGCAATGGCTCCTGTCAACATGCAGGTGATGAAATATACGTTGAAGAGGCTGTGGTAGATCGGTTTTAACTCGTCAAGAAACTGTGAGACAAGTTCCCTTTCCGGCAGGAGACAAATAGCGTTATTCATGACGTTCTCGCCATCGATTAAGAGATAATAGACGAGCAATACAGAAATACCAAACTGTGCAAGGTATATCGGCGTTCTGGCGGCAAGTCCGGTGACGATCTCTGCAGCGAGAGTGAGAATCGTTGGCACGATCTGGCTGGCAAAAGCTTTGAACTGCTGGCTTATCTCTTCTGTGTACCGGGCTGCCCAGGGGAGATGTTCTTCTGTAAAGCCGCTTACGTAGCTCAAAAGGTCATTTATCACCTCATCAAGAGCATATTGAGATCCTGAGAGGTTCGATACCTCAGTTGCCAGTGCGTTGATCGCTCCAATGATGACGATTATGAAGACTGCAAACACCATTGAAATGACGAGTAATGACGAGATCTGCTTATTTTTGGTGATGCGGAGGAGATATGAGTAGAGCGGAGACAGGAGATAGGCGATGAGGGCGCTCCATAATATGGTTGTTATGAATGCTTTTGTTACGTATATGGTTGCAACGACCACGGAGACGAGCACCACTCTCGCAATCCACCAGAACCTCCTGCGGGAGTCCATGTTTTATGTTGTCTGTTCGGACTGTTGGATAAACCTTTTCGTTTGTGTTTCAGGGGAGATCCTTTCGCCCCTCCGGTTGGGTTTATGGGGTGGTTGCAACGGCTCCTGGGTAGTTGCTGAACTATTATTCAAAGCCATTTTCTATCTTGCCGATGAGCTTTTCCACATTCCGAATTTCATATTCTCTCCTGAGCCATCGTCTGAGCGTTGATCGTGGAAATGCCCGGCAGTCATTTCATCACGTCGCCATCAACCTTTTCACGTGTGGCGGCGTAGGCAGGTCCCTCCGCCCAATAACTTTACGACCTCCTGCAGCGATAATACCCCATGGAGAACGAAGAGCAGATCAGGGTACTGAGCGGACTTGAAGCGGTGCGTTCCCTGCCCGGGATGTACATCGGGAGCACCGGACCTGTCGGGCTGCACCATCTCGTGAGCGAGGTCGTTGATAACAGCATCGACGAGGCGATGGCAGGGCATCGATGACCGATACCCTAACTTCTTTTCAGGTGCCAAAACCAGGCTGTGGTGCGGGCGCTCCAGAGGCAGGGGGCGGGGGAAATGCTTATTGATGATGCGAACCAGATATGATAATCGGATCAGGAGAAACGGATCCGGGGTTATCGCATGAAATTCGGAGATCGTATCAGACAGAACCAGACAGTCGCAGACGCAACGCCGGGCGCTCTTATTCGGTGGGGGATTGTGATCAGCATGGTGGCTGGCATGTTTCTTGTCTTGTTTGCCACCCCGGTCTATGCGGTGAATCAGACCATTGACGGCGACCCGGTGGACGTTACCGTCAAGGATGGTGGCGGGATTGAGCCCTACTACGACAACTGGGCAAATAAGTACCAATATTATAACACGGGAGCATGTAACAATGTCCTCTGGCTGAACGGAGTGTCTATGGGGTTTGACGCTCCCACTATCGGGGGCAGCTGTAACTGTGTGGCAGCTACCGACTTCACAGCAATCTCCAATAGTAAACCCGATCCATGGACCATCAAGACCGTCTACGATGCGGGGGGCACGGGAGTGCGTATCACGCAGCGGATTGAGTACGTCAATGGAAACCAGTATTACACGATGAACTGGAACATCGCCAATAACGGAGCTTCCACTTATACGGATCTCCGCTTCATCCACGGCGGCGACACATACTTCGGCGGTCAAGACTATGCAAACGGTAGCTACGACTCTGGCTTGAACATGGTCTACCTGACCAATTCCGGAGTCACGGGCATTATGGGGCTGCTCGGTACGCCCACCTCGCCGATGGATCATTATCAGGCGGGTCACTTTGGCATTGTCAAAGACTCGATGTGTGCCGGGCGGCTTTCCGATACCGTTGACCCGGAATTCACGGACGCTGGCTACGCTGCAGAATGGGACCGGGCTACACTGGCTCCGGGAGACGTATGGAATATTGTGGCTATCGAAAAATGGACCGCTGCGGGCGACGTGCAGGTCTTTGCCCCGGCAGGGCAGAGTGGCTATGTTGGTGACACTTTCAATTACAATTTCATAGTGCAGAACTTGCAGAGTTCTTCGGACACCTTCGATCTGTCCACCAGTTCCAGCCAGGGCTGGACTGTCTCGCTGCCGGGCACAGTCACCATCGATGCCGGTTCGTCTGAGACAGTTCTCGTTCAGGTCACTGCGACGTCGGCAGGTACCGACGTAACAACGCTAACGGTGACATCACAGTCGGATGCAAGCGTGACCAACAGTGATTCTGTCACCACCCAAACAAATACAGCAAGCGCGACAGAACTACACGTCGGTTCCGGACAGGCACATTCCACGATACAAAGCGCTGTGGATGCTGCTTCAGAGGGAGATACCATCATCGTACATGCCGGCAGCTACACTGAAAACGTGAACATAAACAAGCGGCTCACGCTGCAGGGGGAGGGCGCGGATGTGGTGACCGTGACCGCGGCAGTATCGAATGATCATGTCTTTGAGGTGACCGCGGACAGTGTGAGCATCAGCGGGTTCACTGTGACAGGAGCAACCGCAAGCTCGAAGGCTGGTATTTACCTTGGCAGTGTGGGGCAATGCAGTATTGTTGATAACATCGCATCAAACAACTTCTACGGCATCTACCTGGATTCTTCGAGCAGCAACACGCTGACGAGCAACACCGTGAACTCGAACATCGACTACGGCATCTACCTGGATTCTTCGAGCAGCAACCAGATCTACAACAACGAATTCAACAACGCAAATAACGCCCGTGACAATGGAAACAACGTCTGGAACACCACCGTAACAGGAGGAACAAACATCATCTACGGACGGTATCTTGGCGGTAACTACTGGTTAGATTATGGTGGTACGGATTCGGATTACGATGAACTGGGAGATACATTGCTTCCATATACTTCTTCCGGGAGTATAACAACTGGCGGGGATTATCACCCACTGACCCCGTATATCCTCTACGTAATCTGGATATGAGCAGCGGGCACAAACCACATCATGACCACCATCAGCGGACAGGCTCATGCTCATGGTAACGTGACCGGGATAGCAAAAAACGGAGCGGGGATGTTAACCTTGAAGTAACTACTCGAGTATGTTGTTTGGTCGCCCGATTACGATCCTATAGTTTCTGACAAGAAAAATAACCGCCGAGGGCGCGGAGGTTCGCAGAGAGATATTGTCCTCCGCGTCCCTTTGCGCACTCCGCGGTTAAATTCCCTGTTTGGATCGGGTTTGTGTTCCGGGTTAGGCAGTGCCGATATAGTGAAGTCTGAAGATGGGCGACACGAAATTGTTACGATCATCAACCTTATGGATACAGATCCGTGTTTGTAATGATGCCATACGATGACGGCGTTACAAAGTCGACCATTGTGGTTGCACCGCTCTCCGGGATGATAACGATGGAGACCGTGGTTCTTGGCTTGAGATTGAGGTCCGCTTCACCGACACATGGATTGTTATTATATAGATCCGGGCAAGCCGTAGGCGCCCAGGGTTCCTCAGCGACATTTGCTGGTGCTGTAAGTATGATCGCCTTCACGAGGTCTCCGGTATTCATCACCGGATTGTCCTTGGTGAATGATTTGTCCTCATCCCGGATCTCCTCGATGATAAAGAACATATCACCACGCGCGAAATATTCATCTTGTGTGGCGTTTGACTGACCACCGTATGTGGCACTATCAAACATCCCCGCGTCCATCGCAATTATCTCGTGGGAGTCTCCTCCTGCTGAAGGATCATGGACTTTGTCATCTTGGGCATTCGCATCCGAATACGCCCGTCTGAATATAACGATGGCAGCGTCGTGACCTGCCACACTGTTTGTATGGGTCGCGGAGTCACCATCCACCAGTATCCGGAAGGTCGTATTCGTGCAACCAATGGCTGCACCGTCTGCTTTCAGCCCATCCCCACCAGCACCGACATTGGCAGTCTCGGTCACAAGACTTCCCTCGATGTACACGAGATCACTGGTGGTCGTGCCATCAGAGATGGTGATCACAACCTGATTCATATCCACAGGCTCGGATCCGGCTTTCAGTGAGTAAACCATATCCAGACGATAAAACTCCTCTGAGAATACGTCCGCCATGCTTGCCGATGCTTGCGTACCACCCCTCCACCCCTCGATGGAATCAACATCGATGTTTGAGGAGACTTCCTTGGTCGCCTCCTTGCCAGTGGTCTGCGCTTTTTGCTGCAGCATAGCAGCGACCTCGATCAGCACCATGGCAGCAACCGCTGCGATGAGGACAAACGCAATAAAGATGATCAGTGTGCCGATCCCCACCTGAGCATGATCATTCTTACTAACCCTGCATTTTCTGTTCGCTTTCATGAGATGCACGCCCTGCCCGACTCTCCCGCGGTTATAACGTTATATGGATATTAAACTTGCCTACATATATATTTTTGGGATGGACCTCGCGTAAGTAGCTGATCCCTGCCACTCATGCTATCCACAAAACCCCTTGGTTGTGTTCAATGGAGGTTTTCTGCAACACATTGCTTGCGTAACCATCCCTCTCCACCCAATAACTTTACGATATCCCACGTAAATATGTACTTCATGGAGAACGAAGAGCAGATCAGGGTACTGAGCGGACTTGAAGCGGTGCGTTCCCTGCCCGGGATGTACATCGGGAGCACCGGACCTGTCGGGCTACACCATCTCGTAAGCGAGGTCGTCGATAACAGCATCGACGAGGCGATGGCAGGACACTGCACGGCAATCGAGGTCGTACTGAACCGGGATGGATCTGTCACGGTATCTGATGACGGCAGGGGTATCCCTGTGTACATAATCGAGGATTACGGCAAGCCTGCTGTCGAGATCGTGATGACAACACTCCATGCCGGCGGAAAGTTCGATAAAAGTGTGTACAAGGTATCCGGCGGGCTGCACGGTGTCGGCGTATCAGTTGTAAACGCGCTATCAGAGTGGCTGCGCGTCGAGATATACCGAAACGGCAAGGCACATGTCCAGGAATACATGCGAGGAGACCCAAGACACGATCTGTTGGTCACCGGAGAGACAGACCGCACAGGAACGACCATCACATTCAAGCCAGACCCCCGGATCTTCGAGGAGACCGAGTTCTCATTCGATACGCTCTCAAAACGGCTCCGCGAACTGGCATACCTCAATCACGGCGTGCAGATCGTGATCAAGGATGACCGGGGCGAGCCGCACCCACCATCGGTGGACATGTACCTGTTCGACGGCGGAATCGTCTCGTTCGTCGAGTACCTGAATGAAAATAAAAACACGCTTCACGATCCTGCATATTTCAAGAAAAGAAAGGACGATACAGATATCGAGATTGCAGTCCAGTACAACGAGGGATACTCTGATAACGTCCTCTCATTCGTGAACAGCATCAACACAAAGGAAGGCGGAACCCATCTGAGCGGATTCAAGACCGCACTCACACGGTCGATTAACAGGTATGCGAAGGCGAACAATCTGGTAAAGGACGGTGAGATCAGCGGAAGAGACACGCTTGAGGGTTTGACAGCCATAATCAGCGTAAGACTCGCAAACCCCCAGTTCGAGGGTCAGACCAAGATGAAACTTGGGAACATCGAGGTAAGAGGACTTGTTCAGTCGCTGGTTGGCGAGGGGCTCGATGAATTCCTCGAAGAGAACCCAAAAACAGCGAAAAAGATCATAGACAAGATACTGGAAGCAGCCAAAGCCTGGGCGGCTGCAAAGAAAGCAAGAGAACTGACAAGACGCAAAACCGCGCTCGAATCGGCGAGTCTTCCCGGAAAACTTGCCGACTGCTCAGAGCGCGACCCTGCAAAGAGCGAGATCTATCTTGTGGAGGGCGACAGCGCGGGCGGCTCTGCCAAACAGGGGAGAGACCGGAAGTTCCAGGCGATTCTGCCGCTTCGGGGCAAGATTCTGAATGTTGAGAAGGCAAGGCTCCACAAGATCCTGCGCAACAACGAGATCAGGACGATGATCACAGCGTTCGGGACAGGGATCGGGGAGGAGTTTGATATCGAGAAGGCGAGGTATCATCGGATATCGATTATGACCGATGCCGATGTCGATGGATCTCACATCAGAACGCTGCTTTTGACGTTCCTGTACCGGTACATGCCCGAATTAATCGAGGCGGGATACGTCTACATCGCGCAGCCGCCACTATATCAGGTCAAGAAGGGGAAGGTCAGGCGGTATGCGTTTTCAGACGAGGAACTGGACGCGATACGAGAGGAGATCGGGAAAGACGGCATCACTGTGCAGCGGTACAAGGGTCTCGGCGAGATGAACCCGTCGCAGTTGTGGGAGACGACGATGGACCCTGATACGCGGACGATGCTTCAGGTGACGGTTGAGGACGCGATGGAGGCTGACAGGCTCTTTACAATCCTGATGGGCGATGCTGTCGAGCCAAGAAGGGCGTTTATTGAGAAGCATGCGCGGGAAGTCGAGAATCTGGATGTTTGATTAGCTGATGCGGGATGCAGGGTTGTGGAGCGTCTGTGTTGGTTGTTGTGGGGTGCGTGAATCTTTTTAACTGCCCGAGTTCAAAAGATGGGATAGATGTGAGCAGTTGTGGTCGCGGGAGTGTAGATATGGCAGGTACTGATGAATTGGAAACGCAAACAGATGTGGACAAACTCATAGAATCACTGACCAGATCGCTTGAAGACGATGACTGGAAGGTGCGTGGTGGTGTGATCTGGAGACTTGGTGAGATCGGCGATGTTAGAGCGGTAGAGCCACTGACCAAAGCACTTGGAGCTCAGGATAAGAACGTACGCCAAAGAGCCGTCGAGGCACTTGTCAAGATTGGTGGATCAGCAGTTGATCCGCTGATCAAAGCACTTGGGGATAAAGACGAGGATAGGCGTCGAAGAGCTGTCGAAGCACTTGGCAAGATTGGTGATGCGAGAGCAGTCGAACCACTGGTAAATGCGCTTCGGGATGATGACCAATGGGTGCGCTGGTGGGCGGCTGGCATGCTTGGCAAGATTGGTGACACAAGAGCGATTGAGCCACTGATCAAAGTGCTTGATGATGACAATTGGGGGGTGCATCGAAGAGCTGTTGAAGCGCTTGTCAGCATCGGTGAGCCTGCTGTTGAGCCGCTGATGAACATGCTTGTGGATGCGCATTCAACAGCTGCTGTCATAATTGGTGAAATTGGTGAGCCAGCAGTCGCACCGTTAGTAAACGCGCTTCGGGATGAGGATCGGTGGGTGCGATGTGGAGCTGCTGGTGCGCTTGGCAAGATTGGCGATCCAAGAGCGGTAGAGCCGCTGATCAAAGCACTCGATGACGACGATAAAGATGTGCGATGGTGTGCCGCTGATTCACTTGGCGAAATCGGTGATTTAAGAGCGATGGAACCGTTGATAAACGCGCTTGAGGATTATGAATCTGATGTACGTTGGGGCGCGGCTGGTGCGCTTGGCAAGATTGGCGATCCAAGAGCGGTAGAGCCGCTGATCAGAACACTTGGAGATGATGAGGTGGTTGTGCGTGCGGGAGTTGTCACAGCACTTGGTGAAATCGGGGGTGCAAGAGCAGTTGAACCGCTGATTAAATCACTTGGGGACGAAGATGAAGAGGTGCGTCTAAGAGCTGTCGAAGTGCTTGGCGAGATTGGTGATGCAAGGGCAGTTGAACCGCGGATCAAAACACTCATAGACGAAGGCATGTATGATGAGGTTACCACGGCACTTGAGGCGATTGGGGATCCAAGCGCGGTCGAGCCGCTGATGGACGTACTTGATGACGGCGATGAGGGTGTGCGATGGTGTGCTGTCAATTTACTTGGCGAAATCGGTGATTCGAGAGCGGTTGAACCGCTGATCAGAATGCTTGAGGATGAGGATGTGCGAATGGATGCTGCCGAAGCACTTGGCATGATTGGTGATCCAAGAGCGGTGGAACCACTGATAAACGCGCTTGATGACGAAGATGATGACGTGCGCTGGTATGCTGCCAATTCGCTTGGAAAAATCGGTGATCCAAGAGCGGTGGAACCACTGATAAACGTGCTTGTGGACGAATATGAAGATGTGCGTAATGAATCCATTGAAGCACTTGGCAAGATCGGCGATGAAAGAGCAGTTGAGTCACTGATCAAACTGCTTGAGACAGGGGATGAGGATATACGTCTGAGAGCTGTCGAAGCACTCGGTAAGATCGGTGATTCGGGAGTGATTGAACCACTGATCAAACTGCTTGAGGATAAGAATCGTAGAATGCGGTGGAAAGCTGCTGACGCAATTGGTGAAATCAGTGATGAAAGATCGATTGAGTTGTTGATAAACGCACTGGGAGATGCAAACATGCGCGATGGAGCCGCTACAGCACTCAGTAGAATCGGTGAGCCAGCAGTCACGCCGTTAATAGAAAAACTCATTGACGATGATGAGGCTGTGCGTAATAAGGCTGCTTATGCGCTTGGTGGAATCGGCGAACTGGCGATTGAACCGTTGATAGGGACACTCAAAGATAGTAACGAGAATGTGCGTGATGCGGCAACCATCGCACTTGGTTGGATTGACGAGTCTGCGGTTGAACCGCTGATAGACGCGCTCGGTGACGATGATGAGTGCGTGCGTGTGGGGGCTGCTACTGCACTCGGTAGGATTGGAAAACCAGCAGTTGAATCACTGATAAACGCGCTTGAGAGTGACAATACATCTGTGCGCATACATGCTGCAGCTGCACTTGGTGGGATGCATGACCCAAGAGCAGTAGATCCATTAATGAACGCGCTTGGTGACGATGCTCAGGAGGTACGGCGTAGTGCTGCTGGTGCGCTTGGTGAAATTAGAGATGTAAAAGCGATCGAGCCGTTGATCAAAGCACTCAGGGACGAGGACGTGAGGGCGTGGGCGGCAACTGCGCTTGGTAGGATTGGTAAAGAGGATGCGGTCGAACCGTTGGTAGAAGTGCTCAGAGATTGCAACAACAATGCACGTGCTGAGGCTGCCATTGCACTCGGCTGGATTGGGGATGCAAGAGCGGTTGAGCCACTGATCGATGCGCTTGATGATGACTCTGATGTGCGTCGCGGGGCTGCTGCCGCACTTGGTTGGGTTGGTGATGAGAAAGCAGTTGAACCGCTGGTCGAAGCACTCCAAGATGAAGATGGAGACGTGCGTTGGCATGCTGCCAATTCACTTGGCAAGATTGGCGATATACGAGCGGTCGAACCGCTGATAAACTCGCTCAATGACGATAATTCTGATGTGCGCCGCGGTGCCGCCTCTACGCTTGGCAGGATCGGTGATGAAAGAGCGATTGAACCGCTGGTCGAAGCACTCCGAGATGGAGATGGAGACGTGCGTTGGCATGCTGCCAATTCACTTGGCAAGATTGGCGATATACGAGCGGTCGAACCGCTGATAAACTCGCTTAATGACGATAATTCTGATGTGCGCCGCAGTGCCGCCTCTGCGCTTGGCAGGATCAGTGATGAAAGGGCGATTGAACCGCTTGTCGAAGCACTCCGAGATGAGGATGCAGATGTGCACGATACGGCTGCCATCGCACTTGGCAAGATCGGCGATTCACGAGCAGTTGAGCCGCTGATAAACGCGCTTGAGAATGAGAATCGGTGGGTGCGTGCTGAGGCTGCTGATGCACTCGGCGAGATTGGCGATGAAATAGCGGTTATTCCGTTGATAGAGATACTTGGAGCTGGAGAGTGGAATGTACGTCGCGCATCTGCTGGCGCCCTTGGTAAGATGGGGGACTCCAGAGCGGTCGAACCGCTGATCGAAATGCTTGGAGAACGGGGCATGTGGGTGTGTGATGAGGTGATCATCGCACTCGGAGAGATCGGCGATGCAAGAGCGGTTGAGCCACTGATCAGAGTGCTTGAAGGGGCGGATTTGGGGATGCGACCGCCATCGCATGTATGC
>DAOVGO010000109.1 GCA_030672345.1 Methanosarcinales archaeon
CGATGGCCTTCACTCCGGTGACAAGCTGCTGCTCGACGGGAGCCCGATCAAGGATTGCAGGCGCCTCCCCTTCCACCGGGTCGCGCCTGTCGGCCTCAACGACGCCCTCTCCGTCGAGCGGCCTGCCGAGCGCATCCACAACACACATACGCGTAACCCAACGCCTATTCTCGAGCGCATTGAGTAGTGTATCGATATTGGCATCAGCGATCTTCCCGAGATGTTCGGATACATAACTCCAGTGCAACTTGTATGCGGAGGCCCACTCTTTAAACGTCTTCTCTTTGCCAACGGCATCCTCTTTCTCGAGCACGTCTACCATCGCACGAACCGCACGCTTATCCTTGAAATTGCCAAGCGCCTCACTGATGCTTTTGCGTGCTCTTTCGTCACGCTCTTTCAGTTCGTGAAAATGGTAGTAATACGCATCCCCCATTCTACTGAACGACTCTACCATGAGTCGCATTTTTATGCTGTCATCGATCAGCATCCGCCTCAGCATGTCAAAACCTGCATCTCCGAGCTGGTACAGCGACTCGGCAGCGGCTCTGCGCACTGCCCGGCTCTCGTCCTGCCACACCGCCCTCGCAAGTGCGCCAAAAATCATCGGGTGATAATCTTCGCCCGCATCCCCAAGCGCAACCGCAGCATCACAACGCTCCTTTCTGGTGCCGTGTTCGAGCGATTTCCTGAGTTCGTATTCATCGATGTCTGTCATTGTTCCCACACCCCGGCACTGTTACAATCTGTTCGCTCTCTGTATTTAATTCATCGTTATCGGTCAGATGCCGTCCGCGGTATCATACCCGTACACGCCAAGAACGTGTACCTGCCAGCGATGGCGATCGGGCTTTCACGGGATGAGTGCGTCAAAAACGAGGTTGATGCGCTCGAGAAGGTTGGACTCAATGAGATGGCAGAGACCACCGTCCCATGGAGATGTCCGGCGGCGAGCAGCAGCGGGTCGCAATCGCAAGAGCGCTCATCAATAAGCTAAAGATTCTCTTTGCCGATGAGCCGACCGCGAATCTGGACCGTGCGTCGTCGATGCAGATTCTTGAGCTGTTCCGGGATACCCTGGCAGACGATCCCGATGGTGATGCATGAGATGGAGGACGCTGATATTGTGGATAGGGTGATCTGGCTGGCTGACGGGGGAGGTTGTGGGGCGGGAGAAGTAGAGGTCCTGACACATCCTTCCGGATGGCAATAATCACCGTTCCCACAACACCGCGGCGATTGCCCGGGTGATACCTCTGAACTACTAATCGAAGCACAATCGCGGGTCTGGTCGGTTTACACTCCACCTGATCAATACCCTTATATCTCATAACCCTGATACAGAACGCGGTGACACATCATGAGTGATGTAAAGATTGGATTTGTAAAGCTTGGGAATCTCGGGATGTCCCAGGTGATTGACCTGGTTCTTGACGAGATTGCAGCAAGAAAAGGTATCATGGTAAGGACGCTCGGAACCGGCGCAAAGATGGGACCGGACGAGGCAAAGGATACCGAGGCTTTGATCAAGCACTGGGACCCTGATTTTGTGGTGATGATCAGCCCGAACGCGGGCGCACCCGGACCGACTGCGGCAAGGGAGATCTACAAGAACACGCCGACGATCATCGTATCCGACGGACCTGACAAGAAGGACGCACGTCAGGCACTGAAGGATGCCGGTTTCGGATCGATCATACTGAAGGTCGACCCGCTGATCGGTGCGAAGAGAGAGTTTCTTGACCCGACAGAGATGGCGTCGTTCAACGCTGATGCGATGAAGGTCCTCTCCGCATGTGGCGTGGTACGTATGATTCAGGAGGAAATCGACAAGGTGATCGATCAGGTTGCTTCTGGCAAGTCAGGAAAGGACCTTGAACTGCCATACATCCTTGGAAGTCCTGAGAAGTGTGTCGAGCGCGGGTGCTTCGAGAACCCGTACGCGAAGGCGAAGGCTCTTGCGGCGCTCCACATGGCAAACACGGTTGCAGCAATCAACTTCCCTGCCTGTTTCATACACAAGGACATTGAGAAGGTTGCGCTGACCGCGGCGGCAGGTCACGAGATGATGACTGCGGCGGCAGTTCTTGCAAGGGAAGCACGTGAGATCGAGAAGTCGAATGATACGCTCTGCCGCCAGCCACATGCAGGGGCAGGCAACCTGCTGACCAAGACCAAACTATACGATAAGCCAGCGTAAGGTGCGACTTCAGCACCTTTGTTTTTTATTTTTCGTTTTTTGTTTTTGTTTTTGTTTTTTGTTTGTGTTTGTCGCGGTCTCTTTTTTTAGCAGACGCACTCGATTATCCGGTTCTTGTTCGTTAATGTCCATAACGCAATCACTGGAAGATTGCGTTAAACGAAAACGCATATCAAAAGAGTGTACGATGTATTGCCCCCCTCCACATACCAAAGTCCCAAAAACCACAAGGCATTTTTACCAGCCGGACCAAAACCACCACCATGAACCGACCAGTCGTTGCGATCATGCGTCCTGACATGCATCTTAATTCCTCGATCGAACTTGCGCGTTCGCACGGGTTTGATGTGATCGCAGCGCCGATGATCGAGCTTACGAGCTATCACGACGACCGTTTCGACGGGTTTGTGGAGCGCGTGCTTGCGCACGAATCAGACATCGTGATATTCACCAGCGCAAACGGCATCCCATTCACGCTGCAGAAGATCGAGGACGTTTCTGGATTTATCCGTGCGTTGAACAGGACGTGCGTCGTTGCCATCGGGTCGAAGACGAAGAAAGCACTTGAAAAGCAGAATATCGATGTTTCCATGATGCCGGATTCCTTCAGTTCGGAAGGGATCGCAGAGATGCTCGGCGAGATCGATGATACGGATCTCCAGGTCGTTGAGGTGGTGCGGAGTGCGCACGGCGATCCTGCGCTGATCACAACGCTCTCAGGGCGTGCCGCGACAGAGGTGCACGAGACCGTGGTGTACAGACTGGTACTCCCGGATGACGGCAGGCAGCAGCGGCTGATCAGGGAGGCTCTCGCAGGCAGGGTCGATGCGTTCGCATTCACCAGCGCGATGACCGTTCACAATTTTATGGAGGTCGCACGCAGCATGGATAGCGAATCCAGGGTCGTGGATATGCTTAATAAGCGAATCGTTGCCGCGATCGGACCTCCGACAGCCGAGACGCTGCAAACGTACGGTGTGAAGGTGTGTGTCACGCCAGAGAGGTTCACATTTAGAGATATGATCGATGCGCTGGAGAAGTGCGTATGAACAATGGTTTTCAGGACGGATAAACCCTGATCCTCGAAGAAGAACCGCTCTCTCGCGCTTTATACCCCTGCTTTGCCCCGGTGTGTGTAACGATCCCGTGCTCTCTACAGAACCGGCTTAGCATCCTGTAGAACACCTCGTGCTCTTTTGTCGTGACCACTGCGTTTCTGTGTGCGAGCATCAGGATATCAGGATAACTGCCACGCAGGATCGTTTCCGCACGGACGATATCTGCGATGCGGTCGATCTCATCCGCATCATCCGCAGCCCAGACCGGGAACTCGATCCGGCTCGGCAGATCGCCCATCCGCATGTAAAAGAAAGCGATACTGTCCCGGTACCTGATATATGTATCGAGAACCGACGGACTGTCCGCGCCGCGGCGATCATCCCGGTTACAGATGAATGCCTTTGTCCGGTCGCCCCAGTTCAGTTCATCTGCGAACAATACCGGATCAAAGAGTTGTTTCGTCTCTTTCAGGCGGTAAATGTGGCGCATCATGGTCACGACATCTCTTTGCACGCTCACGTCCACATACCCGATTATCGGATTTCCGGTTTCGTTTGATGCATCGAGCAATTTCATCATGGCGTCGAGATATATCTCCTTTATGTTCTTGCGCAGCGCATTGATGTGCGAGGGCACCAGCGTTCCGTCGAGCAGCAGGTAGATCCGGTCAAACGCGTGCATCAGGTCGATCAGGGCGTCGCATTCGAGAGCGAAGCGTCTGGCATCGACAAACTCCTTTCCGTACGCGTACACCCCTGCATCCGCGAACTCGTCAGGGGTGATCAGGCTTGCGCTTGTTTCCTGGGCGTACTCGCGGTCGGTCGTGTGCCTGTTGTATACGCTTCCGACCTGCACGGCTGCGATCGGGAGACCGTAGTTCTTGTCAGGATATATCTGGCTGCCATCCGCCGATCCGACGGTGACTCCAGAAAGCACGCCATCCACCCAGCTGATCGCATCCTCTCGATTCTTCCATGATGTGGCTGGATGGAAGCGTCTGATGGCAACTCCTGACTCGAAGAGCTTTGCGCCGCTGTACTGCGGAAGAGTGCTGTTTAAGGATGCATCCGCGCAGTCCAGATTCGGGAGTGCTTTTCTGTACCAAGCGAGTTCGCCTGAGGTCTCGCGTTCGTAGTTTATGATCGCTGATTTCCGGTCTTCGAACTCGGATGAGAGGTCATGGAGGTTTAGCATAGATATAGTCCCCAGAAAACCCTAATTCCGCACAGGCTCGATCACCAGCAGATCCTTCTGATCAGCGATACCTTTCAGGATACCAACCGCCGCCGCAAGTTCAGGCTTGCCTGCCGCCTCGATGATCATGTATGCGGACGACTCCTCCTCGATCTCAGGCATCGCGATGGAGATGTCAGTAACCTCTGCAAATCCGGTGCGGTCGATGCGGTCAATGGTGTCCATGATGTCGGTATGTATGATATGCCCGATCAGGATCACCGACTCCCGTTCAATCAGCGGGTTCTCATCGATTCTGGCAATATCAATACCGTTCTTCCCGAGCGCATCGATCAGCAACCTGTGATTATGCTCATCGATCTCGAATACGATCTGCACCGGAATCTTGCCACGCGACGTCCTCTGGTCGCGATGGTGCACGATGCTGATGATGTTGCCGCCGAGCGTGGAGAGTGGGGTGAGTGCCGCCAGAAGCTGTCCTGGCTTGTCCTGCAGTTCGAGGGTTGCTGCAATTCGCATTGGGATATATATGGCGCTTTGGTATAATAAGGGAACCCACAGTAATAAATTTACCCAGATCGGATCTGTCAACTTAACGCTGATCTGTCGACAAGAAGCTGCATCACAGATTGCCTATACCTGCTACCCCGCACGTTCTGGGGTAATCCTACCGCAGAATGCGTGGATGGTAACGTCTACGTAGTAAGCTCGCAGGACAAGTCGGAATGCCCGTGTTTGGATGGGTGGTTGGACTTTAACCGAACACCAATGCGAGAAAGCTTGGGCTACAGGGTATTTAGGGGTGAAATGATTCAGCAGTGATATGACGATTATATATGGAGAAACGTGTTTATCATGACCATGGACAGGATTGATTTCTCAAAGATCGCTGCCAGATATGAAGATTATTCGCTGGTGCAGAGATCCGCAGCAGAACTGCTTCTGAATCTTTTGGAGATCGAAGAGAGCGACGATGTTCTGGATCTGGGATGTGGCACCGGCAATCTGACAGGAAGGATACGGGAAGTGACTGGAGGCAGAGTGGTCGGGATCGATCCCTCGGAAGGGATGATCAAAGAGGCGGTAGAGGGGAACAGGGGTCTGGATATAACCTTTGAGACAAAAGGCGTGGAAGAACTGGACTATGGGGACTCTTTCGATGTGATATTCTGCAATTCCGTATTCCAGTGGTTCAGAGATCCGAAAAACGCAATCAAAAATTGTTACGCATCCTTACGGAAAGGCGGCAGAATCGGAGTGCAAGCGCCTGCTAAACGAGTGTATAGCCCCAATTTTATAGAAGCGGTTGATAGGGTGAAAGAAGACCCGGAGACCGAAGAGATATTTGCTCACTTCAAGGAACCATGGTTTTTCCTTGAGACCGGAGACGAATACCGGGGGTTGTTTGAGAACTGTGGGTTCAGGGTGGTTTTATCCAGAATAGATAGCGTACGTACAGAACACACGCCTGATGAGGTCTTTAACATATTTTCATCGGGTGCTGCTGCGGGTTACCTGAATCAGGATTTTTATGATGTTCCTATCGGAGCGGATTATGTAAAATCCTTTGAGAGGGTCGTAAACGATGCTTTTCTCCGGCAGGCAGATCGTCACGGGAAAGTGCTGCTAATATTCAACAGGATATTTCTGGTGGCGAT